>DAOTAI010000293.1:0-6561 GCA_035593865.1 Acidobacteriota bacterium | reverse complement strand
AAAGACAGAAAGGACTAAAAGGACTAAGAGGACCTAAAGGACATAAGGACTCAAAGGACAGACACATCGCCTCTGACTGGTCGTCCTTAGTCCTTTGGGTCCTTTAAGTCTTTTCTGTCCTTTCTTTTTTTTTCGTGGTCGAAAGCAACTTATTCTGCACTGTAAGCATCTATTAGGTTGCAAGAAAGGGGGCGAACGGCTTCGACGGGAGTAGTTGAGTCAGTTGATGCATGCCGAGGTGCCGCATCCTCGTTAATCAGTGGCAAACTTACAACTGCCAACGAACAGTTGCCTCTCGCTGCGTAAACACACGCAGCCGTCTTGACGGCTTTGGCCTGCAGAACCGTTGAGGCGTCGTTAATGCAGGATGTCTGGTGCGCCTTTTCCTTCACGGGTGCGCCGGGAATCGTTGTGAAGGGCTTCCGGCGGGTTGGTTTGCTGGTTTCAATCGCTCGTTGGAAGTAAAAAGCGAAACCAGCTAAGCATGTAGAGTTGACTGGCGAAGACTTTCGGACGTGGGTTCGATTCCCACCGCCTCCACCATTTTTCTCCCCGGATTTTGTGATCAAAATCGCTTGACTCTCCCCGCTCCTGTACCTATACTAACCCCCGGCTTTTCAGCGTTAAAGTCCGAGCAATAAGGTAGTTACGGCTATATGAGAGGGGGGAGGGACTATTGAGGAAAGGTGACTTCACGATCATCTTGGCCCGCTTCGCTGAGACCCCGGCCAAAGCCTACTGTTTCTCACGGAAGCTTGCCATCGCAGTATCTGTCGTTTCTTTAATCTTTCTCTCCGGCTTCATACTTTCCAGCCTTCATTACTACCAGATGTGGAAGAAGACGTCGGAATACGACCGTCTCAAGGTCGAGGTCGACCAACTCCGCAAGGAGAATCAGTCTTTTCGCTTAATCGCCAGTAACCTGACGGATCAACTTTCTGCTCTCGAAGTCCTGTCGAAAAAGATGACCATCCTATCCGGTTTGAATCGTGAAGGGATGGGTGGACGAGGTGGTCCTGCCAGTGCTCCGCTGGCCACTCTCACGACACGGGACCTCACTAAACACCTGCAGCAACTCGGAGTAAAAAGCAGGAATCTCGAGAGCGAAATGCGGCGCCTCCAGGATTATTACACCAGCAGGAGTATTCTGCTCGCTGCTACCCCCGCCATCCCGCCCGTGCACGGTTACCCGTCCGGCCGGTTTGGCTATCGCTTGGATCCGTTCACAGGTCTGAAAGATTTTCATTCGGGAATCGACATATCCGCACCCCGCGGAAAAAACGTCGTAGCCACGGCTGACGGTCTCGTCATCGTTGCGCGTACACAAGTGGGTTACGGCAAACTCGTGGTGATTCAGCACAAGTTCGGCATGTCGACCCGTTACGGGCATCTGAGCCAGATCGCTGTCAAGGTCGGCCAGAGGGTGAAGAAGGGTGACGTTATCGGTTCCGTTGGCGCTACCGGGCGGTCGACCGGTCCTCATCTGCACTACGAGGTGCGTCTGAACGGGCAACCGATGGACCCCATGCTGTTCTTCCGCGAAGAGTCCTGAGAAAGAAGAGCCCTCAGACTGGAGAAACGCTGCCGCTTGCGCTGGCTTCCTTCCGCTTTTTCTGCGCTTGCCCCTTCGTCGTATAGTCCTTTAACCTAACCCTCGGGGCCCGACTTCCCTTCAATATCAAGCAGTTGTAAGGTACATAATGGTAAGGAGGAGATAAATGGGGCTGCTGAAGCGTGACTGTATTCAACTAACTCTCAGTGCTGCCAAGATCATGATCGAAGCCGCCGAGGCCAAGGCTCGTGAGATAGGGGTCGACATGGATATCGCCATCGTTGATAGCGGGGCCAACCTGCTTTGCTTTCACCGAATGGACGGGGCCAAAATAACAAGTATTGACGTCGCCATTAATAAGGCTTTCACGGCCGCGGCCACTCGGCTCCCGACATCGGAGTACTCCCAGGTGGCAGGCCCGGGCGGCAAAGCTTTCGGGATTCATGTCAGCAACCAGGGGCGATTCATGATCTTTGGCGGTGGACTGCCTATTGTCGTGGAAGGCCAAACTATAGGCGGTATCGGCTGTAGTAGCGGAAGCGTTGAGCAGGATACAGAGGTGGCGCAGGCTGGGATTGATGCCCTCATGTCAGCGCTAGCGAAAGAACGCGTGTAAAGAGAAAGGGAAAACACGGATGGCGGATCAAGAGACACAGGTGGTGGTGGTCGGAGGAGGACCGGGCGGATATGCCGCCGCATTTCATTCTGCCGACCTGGGAATGGAAACTACCTTGATTGACGTTCGGGAGAGACCGGGCGGCGTCTGTTTGTTTGTGGGATGCATACCTTCCAAGACTCTCCTGCACGTTGCCGATATCATACAGGATGCTCGCGAGGCCGGACAGTTCGGCCTCGATTTCGCCCCGCCCAAGATCGACATCGATAAACTTCGGGGATTTAAGGACCAGGTTGTATATAAACTCACATCTGGTCTATCCGAATTAGCCAAGGTTCGGAAGGTGCGCTATATCCGCGCAAAGGCGACTTTTGAAGATTCGCACACTCTTCGTCTCGAGGGGAGTGGAACCTCGCGCCTGCGGTTCCAACATGCCGTGCTGGCTACTGGTTCGGTTCCCACTCCGCTTCCCGGGAATACAGTCGAAAGTCCGCGGCTCATGGATTCAACCGCCGCCCTGGATCTCAAGGACGTTCCGTCGAAACTGCTGGTGATCGGCGCTGGTTATATCGGGTTAGAGTTGGGGTCAGTTTATGCCACTCTCGGAAGCCAGGTAACCCTAGTCGAACTCCTCGATGGCCTGTTGCCCGGAGTCGATCGCGACCTGGTTCGCCCACTTGAGAAACGGGTAAGAGAGTTGTTTGCAGGCGTGCATCTGAAGACGAAGGTTGTTGGTATGCGGGAGGTGGATAAGGGGCTCGAAGTTGAGTTCGAGGGTGAAATTGAGCCCAAGAAGCAGGTGTTTGACCGCGTCCTCGTATCTATTGGCAGAACGCCGAATTCCCGGGACATCGGCTTGGAAAACACACGGGCCGAAGTCGATCAGAAGGGTTTTGTCAGGATCGACCGTCAGTGTCGGACTGCCGATCCTGCCATTTTTGCCATCGGCGACGTCGCTGGGCAACCGATGCTCGCCCACAAGGCGATGCGTGAGGGAAAGGTCGCTGTGGAAGTGATAGCCGGAAAGAAGACCGTTTTCGATAACCGGGCTGTCCCGGCGGTTGTCTTTACAAATCCCGAGATCGCATGGGCAGGTCTGAGCGAGTCCGAAGCGCGCAGCGAGGGGAGGAAGGTCAAAGTTGTGCGGTTTCCCTGGGCGGCTTCCGGTCGAGCCGTTACCATCGGACGCACCGATGGACTGACCAAAATGATTTTTGATGAAGAAAGCGGGCAGATTCTCGGGGTCGGGATCACGGGCCCGCGAGCAGGCGAACTGATCGCCGAGGGGACGCTGGCGATTGAGATGGGTGCAGTGGCGGAAGATCTGGCCCTGACGATTCACACGCATCCCACCCTTTCTGAGACTATAGGTGAAGTCGCCGAAGCGTTTCTGGGCCACGCCACCCACATTTATCGGAAATAAGGAGTCGCAATGACCATAACAAGCCTTGATACCTACGCAGTCGGAACCACGCTGACGGTCAACGGGAGAAACTTCAAGTACTACAGCATTCCCGCCTTACAGCAGAAACTCGGGGGGCAAATCGCGCGCCTTCCTTTCAGCCTGAAGGTGCTTCTCGAAAACCTGCTCCGACACGAAGACGGGGTCACTGTGACCAGTGAAGATATCAAGGCTTTTGCCGAATGGGAACCAAATCGGGTTCCGGAGCGAGAAATCGCTTTCTCTCCGGCTCGTGTGCTCTTACAGGATTTCACAGGTGTTCCCGCGATCGTCGATTTTGCTGCAATGCGTGATGCCATGGCCGAGTTGGGAGGAGATCCGTCAAAGATCAACCCGCTTGTCCCGGCTGAGCTGGTTATCGATCATTCGGTGCAGGTCGACGCGTTTGCCATACCGAATGCGATTGATTTCAACCTCGAGAAGGAATACGAGCGCAATCGCGAACGCTACGCGTTTCTACGATGGGGGCAATCGGCGTTCGACAGTCTGAAAGTCGTACCGCCGGGCACCGGCATCTGCCACCAGGTCAACCTGGAATACCTGGCCCGCGTTGTTTTCGGCGAGGAAGGACCAGACAACGAAAATCGTGTCTACTTTGACACCCTGGTTGGAACCGATAGTCATACCACGATGGTTAACGGCCTGGCCGTGCTGGGATGGGGTGTCGGCGGTATTGAAGCCGAAGCGGCGATGCTTGGCCAGTCGGTAACAATGCTGATCCCGCAGGTTGTCGGCTTCCGACTCAGTGGAGCCCTGGTCGAAGGCGCTACCGCAACAGATCTCGTCTTGAGAATTACCGAGATGCTGCGTCAACGAGGTGTGGTCGGAAAGTTCGTTGAATTCTATGGGCCAGGGGTGAGATCCTTAGGTCTGGCGGACCGTGCCACCATCGCGAACATGGCGCCCGAATACGGCGCCACCTGTGCCCTTTTTCCAATAGACGCGGAAACGCTCAAGTATCTCCGCCTGACGGCACGTAAGGAAGAGCACGTTCAGCTTGTCGAGGCGTATGCAAAGGCCCAAGGGGTGTTTCATGAACGCGGCGTCGAGGAACCTCTCTACTCGGAAACACTGGAGCTGGATCTTTCGACCGTGGAACCCAGCCTGGCGGGACCTAAACGACCGCAGGACAGAGTGTCGCTCCGGGAGGCAGGAAAGGCTTTTCTCAAATATCTGGATGAGACGATTGACGGCAGCCCCAAGACCCGGCCGGCCCGGCTCACGATTCAGACCCCGGATCAAGGGATTGCCGAGTTTGATCTTAAACACGGTTCAGTCGTGATTGCCGCAATCACGAGTTGTACGAATACCTCCAATCCCTCGACGATGGTCGGCGCCGGCATCCTTGCGAAGAAGGCCGTGCAGAGGGGGCTTCGAAGGAGACCGTGGGTGAAGAGCAGCCTGGCGCCCGGCTCCAAGGTCGTTACCGAGTATCTCAATAAGGCACAACTCAGTCCCTATCTCGATCAACTGGGATTTCAACTCGTCGGCTATGGCTGCACGACGTGCATAGGAAACAGCGGACCTCTACCGGAGGAGATTTCTAACGCCGTCAACAATAACCAGCTTGTCGTCTGCTCGGTACTGTCTGGCAACCGTAATTTCGAAGGCCGAGTGAACCCCGACGTCCGCGCCAACTACCTGGCGTCTCCACCGCTGGTCGTCGCCTATGCGCTAGCCGGGCGGATGGACATCGATCTGACCCGGGAACCGCTCGGAGAGGATCAACAGGGTCGACCGGTCTATTTGAAAGATGTGTGGCCCACCCAGCAAGAGATCCAGGACGTTATTCGAGAATCAATCGACAGTCGGATGTTTGCGGAAAAGTACTCGGATGTCTATCAGGGTGAAGAACGTTGGCGCGGCCTGCCGGTTCCGACCGGGGATCGGTACAGCTGGGATCCGGCCTCGACCTACGTTAAGAAACCGCCCTTCTTTGACGGGCTTCCGGCTGAACCAACTCCGATAACCGATATCAAAGGACTGCGGGTTCTCGCGATGCTGGGTGACAGTGTTACTACCGACCATATCTCTCCGGCTGGCGCCATTGCCAGCAACAGTCCGGCCGCGCGTTACCTGATGGATCATGGAGTGACTCGAGAGCAGTTCAACTCTTACGGTTCCCGTCGCGGAAACCACGAAGTAATGATGCGCGGCACCTTCGCGAACATCCGGTTGCGCAACCTCCTGGTTCCCGGCGTTGAAGGTGGTTATACCATTCATCCCTCAGTTGAAGGCCCCCTGCCGATTTATGACGCGGCCATGAAGTACCAGGAGGAAGGCGTTCCCCTGTTGATAATCGCGGGGAAAGAGTATGGGGCAGGCTCCTCAAGAGACTGGGCTGCTAAGGGAACCCGACTGCTCGGTATTCAGGCGGTTCTGGCGGAGAGTTTCGAGCGCATCCACAGAAGCAATTTGATCGGGATGGGTGTACTTCCTCTCCAATTCGAGAGTGGTCAAAACAGGGCTACTCTGGGACTGTCAGGATTGGAGACCTTCGAGATCCTGGGGCTGAATGATGGGCTTACCCCGTTGAAAAAGCTGACCGTCAGGGCATACGATCCGAAAGGAGACCATAAGACTTTTACCGTCATCGCCCGAACGGATACCCCGAACGAGGTCACGTATTACCGACATGGCGGAATCCTTCCGTTCGTGCTCCGAACGCTCTTGAGACGGTAACACTCTACGCCAGCAACAAAGCCTGGAACGCAGCGTTTTCAGCGGAGCGACCCGGCCCGTACCGCTTGAGCCACACCTGGCGCTGGAGCACCAGAACGGGCGGTTGTTTATAGTCCCGCCTCCAGGCGGGCTTTAAATCGAAGGTTCTCCTCGAAGCGGCGTCAGTGAGAGTAAATTGGTTGATTTAAAGCGCGCCTAACCCGGATTTCTCACAACCGAACGCTCGGCGGGCAAATTGACCATTTTTCG
>DAOTAI010000292.1:0-6586 GCA_035593865.1 Acidobacteriota bacterium | reverse complement strand
CGCGCAGCTCGCGGACCGCGAGAAGGTCGACGAAGTGGCTGCACAGCAAGGACCCGAGCCGATCGGGATGCGTCTTGTCCGCTCTAAAGCCGCCTCTCTTTCCGATGTGGCGAAGGCCTTGCGAGTCCAGCAGAGAATGGGCGCAGGGGAGAAGACGGCTGAGTCGACGGTTCGAGTCCGGACCGAAAGGCTCGATCGCCTCATTGACATGGTGGGAGAACTGGTCATCGCACAATCGATGGTAGCCCAGGACGCCGTTGTCCACGACGGAGTTCACCACGAACTCGCGAAGAAGATCAGCCATGTCGGAAAGATCGTGCGTGATCTCCAAGATCTGAGCATGTCGATGCGGATGGTCCCCTTTCGCGCCACCTTTCAGAAAACGGCACGGCTGGTGCGCGACCTTTCCAGGAAAAGCGGGAAACTGGTCGATTTTGAGGTGCAGGGGGAAGAGACCGAGATCGACCGGAACATGGTGGACCTCATTACCGATCCGCTGACACACATGGTCCGTAATGCCGTGGATCACGGAATCGAATCACCAGAGGAAAGAGAGAAGGTCGGGAAACCGCCGGCCGGCGTCATTCGGGTCAGAGCCTTTCACTCCGGCGGAAATGTGATAGTCGAACTGAGCGACGACGGGCGCGGACTGGATCGGGACAAGATCATCCGCCGAGCGATACAGATGGGCCTTATCGAATCGGACAGGGGTCTGACAGACACCGACGTCTACAATTTCATCTTCGCGCCAGGCTTTTCGACTGCGGCGGAAGTAACCGACCTTTCCGGACGCGGTGTCGGGCTGGACGTCGTGAAACGCAACGTCGAAGCCTTGCGCGGGAGAATTGAAATCAGTTCGTCTCCCGGCAAAGGCAGCAAGTTCTCGCTCCGGCTTCCGCTGACACTGGCTATCACTGATGGTATGCAGGTCAGGGTCGGAAATGAACACTATATCGTTCCTACGGTCAACATCCAGGTTAGCTTCCGTCCGACCCCCTCGAGTCTGTTCACCGTGGCTGGTCGCGGAGAACTGGTCATGTTGCGTGGAGAATTGCTGGCGATGTTCCGGCTCCATCGACTTTTTGACGTGAAAGGCGCACAGGAGGATCCGACCAAGGGGCTGCTGGTCGTAGTTGGTGACGGAAATGGCCGTTGTGCGCTTCTTGTCGACGAACTCCTCGGTCAACAACAGGTCGTTGCGAAATCCCTGGGACGAGGGCTTGGCAAGATACAAGGAATCTCCGGAGGAGCGATTCTGGGAGACGGCCGTGTCGGCCTTATTCTCGATACCAACGAAATCGTATCGCTGGCTCGCCAGGTGGGAAGCGGTATTGACAAGCTGGAGTTCGAAACAGCCGGAGTAGAAGCTGGACGGGGATAAAGCCTTGAGACAGTGTAGTGGAGGAGAGTGGCAATGAGTGAGAGCCCGAATCGAGTGCCCACCGATGATTCGAAGCACCAGAGAGCTGCAAGTCGTGCCCCCAAGACGGGGAAACCGGGGGGCAAGTTCCTGACTTTTTTCCTGGCCAGCGAGGAGTATGGCCTGGAAATCCTTAAAGTCCATGAAATCATAGGGATGATGCCAATCACCCGGGTTCCACGTACGCCGCATTTCATCCGCGGGGTCATTAACTTGCGCGGCAAGGTGATCCCGGTCGTCGATCTGCGGCTGAAGTTCGCTATGGACGAAAAAGAGGAGACTGAAGAGACCTGCATCATCGTCGTTCAGGCTCAAGGCGTGGAGATGGGTATCATCGTGGACAAAGTCTCTGAGGTTCTGGACATAGCCGGGCAGGATATTGACGATCCTCCCAACTTCGGCCCCGATGTCCAGACTGATTACCTGCTGGGAATCGGCAAATCCGGGGAAAAGGTCAGATTGCTGCTTGATATCGACAAGGTGTTGTCCAGCCAGGAAGTGATTGACGTGCGCTCGGTCGCGGTAGCCAGTGAGGCCGCGTCCGATCAAGGCAATTGACACATAACGTCGCGAATTGGCAAACGGGTTTTCTGGCGGTTGAATTCGACTTCATCGTGTATGCCACGGACAATTCAGTGGGGCAATCGCAAGACGTCAATTCGCGGGGGAGGGGTTAGCTGTCATGAACAACTTGAGAGTCGAAGTGAAACTGATTTGTGGCTTCCTATGCGTGGCTCTCGCCGCCGCTTTGATCGGATTCATTGCCTATAGCGGCCTCACCAGTATGGGAGAGACTATCGCTCAGCTGGATACAGCAGGTGGCTCCAACCTTGCCGAAAAGGCGACCGAACTTAAATCACGGCAGGAGACAGCACAAACCGCTGTCCTGTGGGCCACTTTGGTGGTCTGCGGGATAATCATCGTGGGCGGATACCTGCTGTCGCGCTCACTCGCTCAACCTCTCGTACAGGCGGTAGCCACCCTCCAGGAAGTCACTCTCGGGCGCACCACCAAGCGCCTTAGGTACAGGCGCAACGATGAGATTGGAACCCTGGCCAACCTGGTCGACTCGCTGGCCGACGACTTTCAGCAGGTTCAGGAAGTCCTGAACAAGGTTGCCGAGGGCGATATCTCGATTGACCTTAAGCCGAGAGGCGACCGGGATCAGTTGACCCTTTCCGTCAGCAAAATCGTAGATTCGGTGCGCAACGTCGGCACCCAGGTACAGCGCTTGAGCAGGTACGCCGCCGAGGGACGGATCGCCGGCGCTGTCAACTACGAGCAGGCAAAAGGGTTTTATCGCGATATCATTCAGTCTGTTCATAGTGCCCTGGAATCCCTCCTCCTGCCTTTAAACGATGCCGCGGCGGTTCTTACGACTCTCGCCGGAGGGGATTCAACCGTCAGAGTTAAGTCCGAATACAGGGGCGACTTGATTCGGATAAAGGAAGCCTTGAACGCGGCCATGAACCGGTTGGAGGAAGGGTTTTCGCAAGTCGCAACTTCCGCCGAGCAAGTAGCGGCGGCGGCCGGCGGGATCAGCAACAGCAGCCACGGTCTGGCACAAAGCGCCTCGGATCAGGCCAGTTCGCTCGAGGAGATCTCGAGCAGCCTGCGGCAGATGGCGGCAATGACCAAACAGGCGACCGGCAACGCCAAAGAGGCCAAGAGTCTTACCGATGCCGCCCGTCACAGCGCAGATCGGGGTGTGGAAAGCATGCGGCGGCTGGCGGCTGCCATCGACCGCATTAAAGCGTCCAGCGACGAAACGGCAAAGATCGTTAAGACCATTGACGAAATCGCTTTTCAAACCAACCTGCTGGCCCTGAACGCAGCCGTTGAAGCGGCGCGTGCCGGCGATGCCGGAAAGGGGTTTGCCGTAGTCGCCGAAGAGGTGCGCAACCTGGCCATGCGGAGTGCAGAAGCCGCGAAGACAACGGCCAACCTGATAGAAGAATCTGTTAAGAACGCCGAAGGCGGTGTTTCCATCAATCAGGAGGTTCTGAACAATCTCGAGGAGATTAACCAGCAGGTCCGTAAGGTCAGCGATGTAATGGCCGAGATGGCGGCCGCCTCCGACCAGCAGAGCGAGGGAATCGATCAGATCACTATCGCCGTCGAACGGATGAACCTGCTCACGCAACAGACGGCCGCTAACTCCGAGGAATCGGCCAGCGCGGCGCAGCAGTTGGCTGATCAGGCGGAGGAGATGAAGCGCGTTCTCTCCCGATACCGCTTGAGCCTGAACCCGGCGCCCAAGCAAGCGGCTTTGAATGCGGCTCCGACTCCGGCGCCAGCTTCGACCGAGGCGGCAAAGACTACGGCAAAAATATCAGCCAAACGGCCTCACGTTCTCCCCCCGCCACGGCCGGCCACGTCCAAGCCCGCTGCCGGCGCCCCGCCGGAGCCCAGCAAACTGATCCCGTTGGACGACGCCGATACCCGAATCTTGCAGGAGTTCTAGATAGAAAAGAGGAACAAGGGGCGGACGCACTTCCCACCCTTGTCCGATGATTGTGATCGCGATGCAACCTGAGATTTCGTTTGTTAATGCAGAGATTCTGAATCCGAGTCTGACGGCTGCGCAATTCGACACGATCCGGGACATTCTCTATCGACTCTGCGGTATCAACCTGGCGCCGGGCAAGGAAGGTCTCGTTAAGACCCGACTCACCAAGAGACTTCGAGCGTTGGGCCTGAAAAGCTTCGACGAGTATCTGAACTTCCTGAAGGTAAACCCGGCAGAATTGACGACAATGGTCGATTGTCTAACGACCAACAAAACGAATTTCTTTCGGGAAATCCATCACTTCAACTATCTGCGCGAGGAATTCCTTCCAAAGTATAAACAGAGGTCTTGCCGAATCCGGTTCTGGAGCGCCGGCTGTTCATCAGGTGAAGAGGCGTACTCGCTGGCGATCCTGTTGAACGAGGAATTACCCGATCGGAAACGCTGGGATGTCCGAATTCTTGCCACCGATATTTCCACTCGCATGCTGGCAAAGGCGCGAGAAGCCGTCTTCGAAGAGGAAAGCCTCCGGGAAGTGCCGCCGTTATGGAGACAAAAATACTTCGTGTGTCTCAGCAGGGAGCCCCGCCTTTACAAGGTTTGCGACGATATCCGGCGCATGGTACGTCTGGCAAGGCTGAACCTGATGGACGACTGGCCCATGGCCGGATTCTTTGACGCCATCTTGTGTCGTAATGTGATGATTTACTTCGATAAGCCGACTCAGGAAAAATTGGTCGGACGTTTCTGGGAACTACTGGCGCCTGGGGGACTGTTACTTGTCGGACACTCCGAGAGTCTGACAACTTTTCCTCATAAGTTTCACTACGCCCAACCGGCGGTTTACGTAAAATGATGGTCGCCTGTCAGGCAATGACTGAGGTCGAAGCCTTGAAGCATATCGTCGGTATCGCGGAGATGAGAATTTCACAAGACCCGGATGATACGCTCGTGACTTATGCTCTCGGCAGCTGCCTGGGAATCGCGATTTATGATCCTTCGACACGAATCGGGGGGCTCTTGCATGTGATGCTCCCTCTGTCTACGATTGATCCGGTCAAGGCCAAGGAAAATCCCTGCATGTTTGTAGACACAGGGGTTCCGATGCTGTTCCATCAGTGCTACGAGGCTGGAGCGCGTCGGGAGCGGCTGTTGATCAAAGTCGCCGGGGGGGCGAACGTCAGCGGCAGCGTCGAAGACCGCTTTGAGATAGGTAAACGTAACTTCCTGGTGCTCAGAAAATTGCTTTGGCGGAACGGGCTCTTGCTGAACGCTTATGACGTGGGCGGACATCACTCCCGGACTTTGGCTCTTGATATCAGAACCGGACAACTCCGGGTGAAGGCGAATGGAATCGAAAAGGTTTTATAGTCGCTGACGGCCCACCGTCGTATCGATTATCAGGTTACATTGCCGGTTACAATACGGGGACTGTCGATTACGGCAGTCGACGACCGGCAAAGGGGGTAAAAGATGGCGTTGAACGTCCTTGTGGTAGACGACAGCGCAGTAATGCGCGCGATCGTTATAAAGACGCTGCACCTCAGCGGCGTTGCTCTCGGACAGATTTACGAGGCCAAGGATGGAGAGCAAGCCCTGAGGGTCTTGGACGAGAACTGGGTAGACCTCGCGCTCATCGATATTAATATGCCGGTGCTGGATGGGATGGACCTGATTGAGCGGGTCCGCCAGAACCCGGAAACATCCGATCTTTCAATCATTGTGGTCTCCACAGAAAGTAGCGAAACCCGAATAGAAAAGGTGCAAAGGCGAGGAGTGGCGTTCGTGCACAAGCCTTTCACCCCTGAAACACTTAGACAGGCAATTCTTCGTGCGACAGGAGTTATCGATGACCGATCAGATAGCAAAAGCCCTGTATCGGGCAGCGGCTATGACTTTTGAAGAACTTGGCTTTATGTTTCCTTCATCCGATCTGGATCCGCTTCAAAAGTACGCTACCCCGGACGCATTGGGATACGTCGATTTCGAAGGCCCTCGCACCGGGCGTTTGGTGGTGCGCATGTGCGGAGGAGTATTACCTGTCCTGGCGGCCAACATGATGGGAGAGCTGGAGCCTCCTGACCAGCGACTGCAGCGGGACGCACTGGGAGAAATCGCCAATATAATCTGTGGCAATCTTCTTCCGGCGCTCGCGGGCCCGAAAGAGGTGTTTCAACTTAGGACTCCTGGAGCGCTGGCGCCGGGTGAACCGCTGTTTCCCGACCCTGATATGAAGCCGGCTGCAGAAGTGCAGGTCGGCCTCGAAGAAGGACGCGCGGATCTGCTCCTCTATTTGACCGAGCCGCTGGAATAATTCATGGTACGTGTCCTCATCGTTGACGATTCCGCTCTAGTTCGTAAGGTCCTCTCAGACGAGCTGTCGAAGTATCGCGACATCGAAGTCGTAGGTACGGCGATCGATCCGTACGTCGCGCGGGACAAGATTGTCAAGCTTCACCCGGATGTCATCACGCTCGACGTCGAGATGCCTCGAATGGACGGCCTTTCTTTCCTCGCCAAACTGATGAAGCACTACCCCACACCTGTTGTCATCGTCAGTTCCCAGACACCTGAGGGCAGTGCATCAGCTATTCGCGCCTTAGAACTCGGCGCCGTGGAAGTGATTAGTAAGCCCGGATCGCGCTACTCTGTTCCGG
>DAOTAI010000003.1:0-35346 GCA_035593865.1 Acidobacteriota bacterium | reverse complement strand
CTCTCCCGGGCAGCCATAGCCTTGTAGCGCAGATTGGAGAATCGGGACAAGTGCTGCCGTCGCTCCGCACTGACATCTTCGGGCAAAAACCGAAAGACCAGCGCCCATTTGCCTTTCAAATCCAGGCCGGAAAACGAATCATAGGCGTCGTTCCCGTCGCTTGCAGGCGCTACGATTCCATAGCCGGCGAAGACCACCGGGGCGGCTTCGATCTTACCGGTCTTCGAAAAGCCAAGCGGCCGCCAATCCTGATGAAGTTCGGGTTCCGGCTCCGCCCCGGTTTCCCCGTCGATAATCACCTTAAGTTCGTTTGCCGGTCCGGGCGACACTCCCGCGGTAAACTCGAACTCTTGAAAGAAACTGCCATTTTGGCCAGCCGGCTCC
This sequence comes from Acidobacteriota bacterium, assembly GCA_035593865.1. Classification (GTDB taxonomy): domain Bacteria; phylum Acidobacteriota; class UBA6911; order RPQK01; family RPQK01; genus RPQK01. Next base: position 34,962 of record DAOTAI010000003.1, on the reverse strand, counting down.
AGTCCAAGCCCGGCAAAGAAGTCAGCGACGTAAGCGGTTGCCAGCTTTTCTCCCTCGGTTCCGGTCAACCTTCCTGCCATTTCCTCGGAGGCGAGCGCCGTCACATGAAGTCGCAGATCCTCCGCGCTGATGGCCGGGCTGGTTTTCTTGACGATCGTGGCGTCAGCGCCGGTCGTGGCGGCGGTTTTGGGCTTCGCCTTCTCGGGCAGGTTGAGAAGCCGTCTTGCCTCCGCGTCGTTCCAGTCGGCGATGAAAAGCTGAGCATGTCTGCCAAGGCCTCGATTCGACGTCCAGACAAGGCGGTTCCCGTCCGGAGAAAAAGCGGGCAGCCCGTCAAACCCCTCTGTATTCGTGACCCGGACCGGCTCAGATTCGCCCTTGGTATCCACCAGGTACAATTCGAAATTATTGAAACCGTGCAGGTTGGTGGTGAAAATCAGGTAGTCGCCGGAGGGATGAAAGAAGGGTGCCCAGGACATTGCGCCCAGGTTGGTAATGCGACGCTGATTGGAGCCGTCCGCTTCCATCACGAAGATCTCTGCTTTGCTGCCGTCTTCGTTAAACCGTCGCCAGCAGATCAGGCTTCCATCCCAACTGAAAAACGGACCCCCGTCATAACCCTTTTCGTGAGTCAGTCGACGCACGTTGGCGCCGTCCGCATTCATGAGGTAGATATCCATCATGTAGGACGGATCTTTCTTGAAAATGTTCTCGTCCCTTTCCGAGAGCCGAGCCGTATATCCTTCGCGATTTGAAGCGAAGACGATGGTACTGCCGTCCGGAGAGTAGCAACCCTCGGCATCGTACCCTCGTTCATGAGACAACCGTGTCAACTGCCGGGTTTGGAGGTCGATTTCAAAAAGATCGTAGTACTCATCGTAGTCCCAGCCATAACTCCTGTCCTTTCCAGCCTTGCGCAACTCGTATTCCTTCTGCTGCTTCTGGCGGGCAGCCGGATCCAGGTGCGTGGACGAGAATAAAACCTTTTGATTTGAAGGATGAATCCAAGCACAGGTCGAACGTCCGGACCCGGGTGACAGGCGTTGCGTCTCGCCTGTTTCCATATTCATGAGGTAGATTTGGAAAAAAGGATTCCCCGGTTCCCGTTCGCTCATGAAAACCAGTAGCGAACCGTCACGATTGAAATAGCCCTCGCCTGAGCGAAGACCTTCGAAAATCAATTGACGAGTGTTGGAGAGCAGGATTCTTTCATTGTCCGGCTCATTTGCGATGGTGGCGCGCAAGCATAGAACAGCGGCAAGCACACCGAGACTTACACGGCGCGAATGGTATCGGGAGAGCATTCCAGCAAAGTAACGTACGTCCAAACTGGAGTTCAAGCAGAGCCGCCAAATCAAACGGTGTCACCGACTTGGACCGGCCCTGCTTAGCCATGCTATTATCCTTTGATTGGCAATTCCAAAAAAGGGGGCCTGATGAAACACGTTCGTAAGGCGGTGATTCCTGCGGCTGGGATGGGAACACGCTTTTTGCCAGCGACCAAGGCGATACCCAAAGAAATGCTCCCGATTGTCGATAAGCCGACGATCCAGTATGTAGTAGAGGAAGCGGTCCAATCGGGTTTCGAAGATATCCTGTTCGTTACAAGCCAGAACAAGTACGCGATTGAAGATCATTTTGACTACAACTATGAGCTGGAACACAGCCTTGAACAGCAGGGGAAACAAGATCTGCTGAAGATCGTCTCAGACATTTCGCGAATGATCGCGATTTCCTCCATCAGACAAAAGAAACCCCTGGGCCTTGGTCATGCCGTCCTCGTGACCGAACCCTTTGTTGGTGATGAACCATTCGGAGTGTTCCTGGGAGATGACATCATCGACCATGAAATACCTTGCATGAAGCAGCTTTTGGGATGCTTTCAGCGGACAGGAGCCAGCGTTCTAGCCGTTCTCGAAGTCCCGCCGGAGACAGTCTCGCGCTACGGTGTTGTCAAAGTACGCCCGGTCGACGGGGACCCGGAAAACCGCCTCTTTGAAGTAGAGGATATGGTGGAAAAGCCAAAGCTTGACGAAGCGCCTTCCAACCTCGCCATCATAGGCCGTTACATTCTTACTCCCGCCATCTACTCATCTTTGAAAGACACAACTCCAGGGACGGGCGGTGAACTGCAGCTGACCGACGGGTTGCGCAATCTTTTGAAACGGGAACCGGTGTATGCTTATCGCTTCAAGGGGCAAAGATATGACGCGGGAAATAAGCTGGAGTATCTTATCGCTACAGTTGATTTCGCTCTGCGTCGAAAAGATCTCGGTGAGCCCTTTCGAAACTATCTTCGAAGCCTTAAGCTTTAATCCAACATGCTAGACAGGAACTTCATTCGGGAGAATATCGAGCTAGTTCAGCAGCGCCTTGATGCTAAAAACTTTGTCTTCGATTCAGCCGAGTTTCTGAGGCTTGATGAGGAAGAACGTGCGACTCGGCTTGAATGGGAGGAATTGCGCGCGCTGCGGAACAAGACAAGCGACGAGATCGCAGAGCTCAAAAAGCAGCGCCAGGACGCTTCTTCAAAAATCGAAGAGATGAAGCGCGTTGGCGCCAGAATCAAGGAACTGGATGACAAGATCTCCGAGCTTGAAGCTCGAATGCGGGATTTTCTCGCCGGCGTGCCTAATATTCCTCACGAGAGCGTTCCGATCGGACCCGATGCCAGCGCCAATACTGTCGTCCGGGTGGTGGGCCAGCCAAGGAAGTTTGATTTTCCCGTTCGCGACCATGTGGATTTGGGGGTTTCCCTAAAGATCCTCGATCCTGAGCGAGCCAGTAAAATAACCGGGGCGCGGTTTGTCAATTACTATGGCCCCGGTGCTCTTTTAGAGCGAGCACTGATCAACTTCATGCTCGACCTCCACACCAGAAAGCACGGTTACCTGGAAGTCCTGCCTCCGTTCATGGCGAATCGAAACAGCTTTTTCGGTACCGGGAATCTCCCGAAATTCGAAGCGGATTTGTTTCACGTCGAGGGCACTGACTATTTCCTAGTACCGACCGCGGAGGTGCCGGTTACAAACGTCTTTGCGGGAGAGATCCTGGAAGAGGAAAAGCTGACTATCAGCCTTTGTGCTTATACTCCCTGTTTCCGCAGTGAAGCCGGCTCCTACGGTAAAGACACCCGCGGTCTCATCCGCCAGCACCAGTTCAACAAAGTCGAACTGGTCAAATTCGCAAAGCCCGAAGAGTCATACCAGGAACTGGAAAAGCTGACTTCAGATGCTGAGGATGTGCTCAAGATCCTGGAGCTTCCTTACCAGGTTGTCACGCTATCCACCGGCGACATGAGCTTCAGTTCTGCAAAGACTTACGATATCGAGGTTTGGATCCCGAGCCAGAACGCATACCGGGAGATTTCGTCGTGCAGCAATTTCGGCGATTTTCAAGCCCGCCGGGCTGACATTCGATATCGCCCGTCCGACGGCAAGAAAACCCGGCTGGTCCATACTCTTAATGGTTCGGGACTGGCGATAGGCCGGACATGGGTCGCCGTCATAGAAAATTACCAACAGCCAGACGGCAGCGTTACGATACCGACGGCGCTCCGGCCTTACATGCACGGGCTGGAACAGATAACCGCCGGCTACTATCCCTGTCCCTTCTAGACTTCAAGAGACGGCGAGAGAGCGGGAATGAATGATTCGATTTAACCTCGACAAGGGCGTGCAGCTCAGTTACTACGAGCAAATCAAGGGACAACTTCTTTCCGCGATCTACTGCGGAAAGATCAACCCGGGCGACAAGCTGCCATCGATCCGTGAGCTGGCAGAAGCCTTGGATGTCAACTACAAGACCATTCGGAACATCTACCAGCGGTTGGCCCAGGAGAAGTACATCGAGATTATCAAGGGAAGCGGAGCATTTCTCCAGGAACGGAGCGGCGAAAACACCTACGACAAAATGCGCCGCCGAGCTATCTTTCGGCTGCTCTCCGATACCGTGGAGAAAGCCCGGCAACTCGGTGTCCCGCCGTCCCGTCTGGTTCACCTTCTGGACGGTTTCGTTACCGGGAACAATTTGCGAAAACTGCGTTTGGCCGTAGTCGACGATGAGGAGGAGGCCCTGGTCTTCTCACGAGAGCTGAAAGAACGACTTAAGGCTGATGTCGTGCCGCTCTCGCTGAACCGGATTGATTCGGAGACCGCGCAAGAGCAGTTGCGGGATGTCGAGTATATTTTGACGACCAGTTGGCACATGGAGCAGGTCGCCGTCCTGGCCAGCCGTGTGAGGCGACCACTCCTTGAGATCAAGCCCAGTCATGCCATCTATCAGGAAGTGCTGGCGAACGCGAAGAACCGCAATATTGCTATCGTCATCAAGGACGAGAAGACTATGCACGCTTCCTGGGATGTCTTTATGAATATCTTTCATCCATCCACGCAGAAAAAATTCTGGATTGCACCGCTTAACCGGCAGGACCTGATTGAAGAGATCATCCGGGAAGCTGATTTGATATTCGTCTCGCCCATGTGTTGGGACGAAATGCGTAAACGAACGCCCGCAGACAGAGAACTCAAGACCTACGAAAACTTCATTTCGGAGGAAACGGTCAGTCACCTTCGCGAGTTGCAGCTGTTGGGTTAAGGGAAACCGCCCGGTGGAGGGCCTTCGGTTGCAGTTGCCTTCGTCGCGAAGACACTCAAAATGATATCGGCCACCTACATTCGACAATTGCCTAAAGCCGAGCTCCATCTGCATCTGGAGGGATCGGTCGACGGCGTCTTGCTCCAAACCCTGAGCAGGAAATACAACACCGAGTATCGAGATCTATCGCCCGAGCAGATTGCCGCCACTCTTTTCCGGTTCGAGGACTTCTCCGGATTCCTCCGAACCTACAGGACTATCTGCGCGCATTTGAGGGAACCGGAGGACTACCTGCTCGTTCTGGAAGCGCTAGCTGACTACTGGCGGCGGGAGAATATCCGCTACGTCGAATTGATCACTTCGCCAGCTATCCTCTGGCAAGCCGGTCTGGACGGCGAGGCCACATTGGCGGCTCTTCTTGACCGCAGTGCCGAGCTGGAAAAGCAGGGAGATGTGATTATTCGCTGGATTCTCGATTGCGTGCGGCAATTTGGGCCGGAATCCGCGCAAAAGACCGCAGACCTAGCCTTCCGATATCGTGATCGCGGCATCGTCGGGATCGGCCTGGGAGGGGACGAAACTTCTGTTCCGATGAAGGAATACGAACAAGTATTCCATTGGGCCAAGGCGAACGGACTTTATATTCACACCCACGCCGGCGAAATCGGGGGACCTGATCAGATCTGGGATGCCTTGACCCTGTTGGGCGCAAATCGAATCGGCCATGGGATTCAGGCCGCTCGCGATCCCCGCTTGATGGAATACCTGCGCAACCATGCCATTGCTTTGGATGTGTGCCTTACAAGTAACGTCAAAACGGGCGCCTGGGCACCGATTTCCAATCATCCGATCACTCTCCTGCGAAAAAGAGGCGTCCCGGTCACACTGAATACCGACGATCCCGGAATCTTCGAGACCTCGCTAACCGAGGAGTACGTAAAGGCGGTCAAATACTTCTCTTTGAGAAGAGACGATTTACACGTAATTGTACTGCAGGGGATTAGCGCCGCCTTCCTGCCGGCTTCGGAAAAGGAGAGCCTGATGCAGCGTTTCCAAGACGAGATCTATCGATTGGCAAAAACGCCAGATTTTATCGAATCATAGGCTGATGCTCTGGTTTGGCCGAGAATCAACAAGAGGAATATTCCTGCCACCGCCGTTAAGCTGATCCCCGCTCCCCACCAAAACGACCGTGGAGAAAAGATTAGTTCAACCTGGTGTTTGCCCGGCTGGATGGGCAGTCCTAGGAAGATCTTGTTCACAGGGACAAGCTTGGCCTCCTGACCGTCGACCTGCGCCTTCCAACCCGTGAAGTTCATCTCGCCGATAAACAGAAACGACGGCCGGTCCCCCGAATCGACCTCAAGCTGACGGCTGTTCGTCTTGTAAGTCAACAAACGAACCGGCTTGGCCTCCCTGAGATGATCAATTGAAATGTTTTCGACAGGTTCCACTTCGGGAAGAAGCAGGTAACGCGGTGTGAACTTGCGGTAGCGATAGACGCGGTACCAGCCGTCCATCACTTTTTCGAAGTCAGGATGAGGAGGCGTGATCTCGCGAATAGTCAGGTAATACTTCACATTCAGCAGCCGGAAACCCACTTCTGAGTCATAGTCGCCAAGATGAAAGGTGCGATTTGTCTTCCACGTGAGGCCGTGCTGTTTCAGAAAATCCACATATTGCCTGCTGATCAGCGGATCGAATCCGTTAATCGACTCCAGTCCCCACACCCGAAACCCGCTATTCCATGGGCCGCCCAGATTTTGCTGATCGACCGAGATCCGAAACAGGTCAGGATCTGATTGAAAGTAACGGATCAGTTCATGGTTCGTGTAGTTGACATAATCCCGGCCGATCGAATTGGGGTTTCCAGGATAGGCCGCAAAAAATCTTCCCGAATTAAGCCACAGGACTTCCGCGACTAAAACTGCAATAACAACGGGCTTCCATCGAGTCCGCAGGAGAAGGGCTGCCAACCCCACGCTGAGAAGGAGAAAAATCGGAACGGTCGCCGGCCCGATTACGCTTCGATCGTAGACCACAGTCGCGTAATAGCAGAGCGCGAGAACCACGAGCAGCCAACCCACCACGGAGATCGCTGCTCGCCAGCCCTTTTTAACGCTTTCCAAGCCTGCCAGCGAAAGGACAATCGCCGCAAAAGGCACGTAAATCAACATATTGACGGGCCTGAAGAGACGACCGACCAGCGGGAGAGCCTGAAACGGCACCCGCAAATACTCGGCAGTAGGATAAAAAACCAGGAGAAAAGCCAACGGCAGTAAGATCTGGAAAAAACGGAGATCCTTGCGTCGACTCGCGATCCCGAAAGGCAGAAAAATGGGGACCAGCAACCCAGGATAAAAGTAGTGGAGAGTCGAGTCGATCGGACCCCAGTATTCCTCATGTGACGTGGCGCCAAAGAAGTCCGGGATCAGTGCGGTGAGGAGCGGAATCGTTGTCATGCTTCCGTGTCTGTCAAGGTCGATAGCGTACCCTGCGTACTCGAGGCCCGGCAGAATCACGATGGCTGAAAGGGCTAGGGCCATGCCGGCCGCAACCCCGAACTGAATAAGGGCCTTAATTCTGCGAGGCGAGGAAGCGACGATCAACCACAGGGCAAACAGGACGAACACAATAAGAAAGCTCAACAGTTCGGGGAGGAAACCAATAAACACCATGATTGCCAGCACACAGCTGAGCAGGTGAAAGTAAATCCAGCGCCCCGATTCCACTCCCTTTTTCGCCAGAAGAAAGGCGAAAGGCATCCAGGCGACGGTTTCAACCAGGCCCAGATGCTGGGCTTGAGCCAGCAGAAAACCGTTACAGGCGAAAAGCACTCCTCCTACCAACGCAAAGGAGCGTCGAAAGCCGAAACTCTCGAGTAGAAGGAACATCCCGACCGAGGCGAGCCAATAATGGAAGCAGGCCAGCAACTGCATGAGGCGGAGAGCAAAGTCAACACCGAGCAGCGCCAGCGTTCCCAGAAACACCAGATGGACCGGGTAATAGGTAGCCGCGTTGACGTTATGGACAAAGGGCATTCCCGAGTAGCTGGTGTTGTCCCACAGAGTCAGAACGCCCTGTTCCAGGTTGCGGAAGATCTGGTAAAGGAGCGGGTAGTGATAACCCTCAAAATCGAAAGGGACGCGAGCGACGCCAATGACCAGCTGCCAATGAAAGCCAAGAACGGTGAAAAGGAGGATCAGAATGCAGGCGGTTCGGGTTCTGAACCCTTTTCCAGCGGTTCTTATCCAAATCGTGATTCGATCGCCGGCAATCACTTATTTGCTCCGTGGAAGTGAGACTGTCTCGTAAACCACGAACTGGGACCCGTCGCCGATCAATCGCTCTCTAAGTTCTCCAGCCTCCAGCTTCGGCTTGGCCCGTGCCATGAACCAATCCCTAGCAACCCCCATGAAGGTTGCCTCCTCGGTGTGAAGCACGTAAGAGACTCCAGGTTCAGGAAACGTCCGCTCGAACCGAGCCTCGAAATCTGGGTCAAACATGGCTGACCAGTAGGGTTCGCCCAGTTCAATCTCACCTTCAGTCAGGAAAAGAACGTTATGCCGAATCCCCCAATCGTAGACGTGTGCCGGCCGGTCTTTGTTCGCCCGCAGGTAATCAACGAGCGGGTATATCTGCTCGGTCCACCGCTTGCTCGTCTTTCCGGCCTGGTAGGCGGCATAGTGAATGTTGATTCCGTAAAGGTTCGAGACGGAGACGGCAACGATTATGACGGTAACGACTCCGCTGGCAACCAGCAGCCGACGCGGGGTGCGGCCGAAGCGCTCGTGAAGCTGGCTTAGAACAATTGCGGCGAAGTAGTGGGGGAAAGGATAGATCGCCATGGTGTGATGAGAGCCGCCCGCCTGAGGCGTCAGGACGAATGCCACAAACGTGAAGACGTTCAGCAGAAACATGAACTTGGCTGGTCGGCCCCTTCCGAACAGCACCCAGAACGGCACCGAGAGCCAGAAAAGCCAGGGAAAGAGCGACGGTGTCGGCAGTTCCTGGCCCGTTGAGAAACGGTAGAAAACCCTCCCGTCCAGTGTGTTGTTCAACAGGTTGAGGTGATAACGGGCCCTTTGATAAAGCGCGCCAGGTTCAAACTTCTCCCACCCCTTGGTATCGCCTTTCATCAGCGTGAACAAGCGGCCGCGCGAGAAGACGTTCCGGTCAATGTAAAAAAAACTGCCGGCAAGCATGAAAATCACCAGGATCACCACGTGCTTCGCACGCCAGCGGTCACGGGGAAGTCCACAAGTCAGTACAAAAGCCAAGAAGCCCGCAAACAAAAACCAGGCAAAGTTGGCCTTGTCCAAAACGCCGAGACCTAGACAGGCGGTCCCGACGACAAAGTACATCCAGCGATCGGTACGCCACCACTTCAGTAAGAAGTAAAGGGCACTCAGTTTAAAAAGGAACATCAGGGAGACCGGGCCCCAGTCATGGCGGTTATGAAAGATGTAACTGAGATCGGTCATTAAGAGGACTGTGCCAATGACTGCCGGAAACAGTCCCGCAAAACCTTTCATGAAATAAAAGCCGAAAAGGAGGGCCACGCCGGCAATGACGATCCCGGTCAAACGCACCGATTTGAGATTTATGCCGTTTAGAAGGAAAGCTGGGATAAAGGTGTATGACTTCAGATAGGTCAGGTAATCCTGGTTGAGGAGAGCAATGTAGCGACCGCCGATTTTCCAGTTTTTATGAAGCCCAAACGGTCCGTCCGGCTTGCCGGTAATTAAGTGTATGGCCGGGATCGTCAGGAGCACTTCATCTTCGTATGGACCGGGTAAATCAAGGTGCCTGGTCGAAAGAGTCCAGAACACTGCCAGGGCGAGTATCGGAAAGATTCTGAAAACTCTTAGCATCGTCGCAAACGGTGTCAAGTATACAAGGAAAACGTGAAAGGGTCGCAAGACGGTCGCAAGAGACGCAAGGGCGAAGGGATAATTTCACAGTGGCGCCGAGCTAACAAACAGGACGAAACGGAGCAGGGCAGCAGACGCGAAGATGTACGAATACCGGCGAAGCTCCGAGCCCCAAGTGGGCCGGGGGAGCACGGCGGTTGAGTGGCGCGCTGTCTTCTAGCGCGCTGTATCGAAACCCCGTGCTCTTCTGGCCCGCGCTCGACGGGGAGGCATAAGCGGTCCGAGCGGCTGAGGCGTGGCGCACGGTTTCGATACAACTCGCCACAAGACGGCGAGTCACTCAACCGCCGCGCCTCGCCTCAACCTGTTGCACACAAGTTCGACCCCTCACGTCACTCATGTTCGAGTCACGCTATGTCAACAACTGCTGGTCATCGGGGTCAGGGACTGTCCCTAAGACCCTAAGGGACTGTCCCCAAGACTCTGCCCGGACTCTTCAAGCAACATCGATCCTACTAACGGCACGGTGGCGGACTCTGGAGAATCCGGCCACAATAAAGGCGCGTCACTCAGCTGCCGCCGGCCGCAAGGACGGCATCTAAAGGTTAGCTCCCGAGCACGGCCGGGTGGCTCCCCGTCCGCTGACGCTCCGCTGAAAAGCGCTTCTCTGTTTCGCCGAAAAAAGTGAAGACTCGACTGGGCCGAACTTATAATGGCGATATGAGAATCCACCTCGCGTACGGAAAGCAGGGGCTTGAGGTCGATTTGAATGACCGTTGGAACGTATCGGTCGTCGAGCCGAAACACCCGCCACCACTTCCAGATCCAAAAAAGGCGCTTGAAGATGCCCTCTTAAATCCCCTTGCAGCTCCGCCGCTTCGCCAGATAGTCAAATCCACTGACCGCGTGGGGATCGTTTTTAGCGACATCACTCGTCCGGCCCCAAATCACCTGATGATCCCGGCTATCCTCCGTGAGCTTTCCCATGTCTCGGAAGGTAATATCACCCTGTTTAATGGCTTAGGCACGCATCGACCCCAGACGCCTGCCGAGCTGCGAGAGATGCTTGGTTCCGAACTCGTCGAACGCTATCGCATTGTTCAGAACTCGGCCTTTGATCCATCCACCCAGGTTCGGCTTGGAACGACCACCGAGGGTCATGAGGTCTGGCTCAATCGAGATCTTGTCGAGTGCGATGTAAAAATCCTGACTGGCTTCATCGAGCCACACTTCTTCGCCGGTTTTTCGGGAGGTGGCAAGGCTGTCATGCCCGGTATGGCCGGACTCCAGACTATCCTCGGCAATCATGATGCCAGAATGATCGGGTCGCCAAAGGCGACTTGGGGGATCACAAGGGGCAACCCGATCTGGGAAGAGATCCAAGAGGCGGCTTCCTGGCTCAACCCGACGTTCTTACTTAACGTCACCCTTGACAGCCAAAAACGGATTACCGGGGTTTTCGCGGGCGATTGGCAGCGCGCTTGCGAGGCGGGATGTGCCTTCGCGAAGGAGACCGCCATGGTCGCCGTTCCCGAAGAGTTCGACATCGTTGTCACCACAAATTCCGGTTATCCGCTCGACTTGAATCTCTATCAGACGGTCAAAGGGATGAGCGCAGCTGCACAGATCGTCAAAAAAGGAGGGACAATCCTGGCTGCTTCGGAGTGTTGGGACGGCATACCTGATCACGGGCTTTACCGCGAGCTTTTGATAGCAGGCGGCAGTCCGCAGGGCGTGCTGGAGATGATCTCTAGACCAGGGTTTTTGAAGCAGGACCAGTGGCAGGCGCAGATTCAAGCCCAAATTCAGCTGAAGGCGGACGTCTTTGTCTACTCCGATCACCTGACCGATGCCCAGATTGCGGCGGCTCTGCTTTGTCCGTGCAGGTCCGTAGAAAACACGCTGGCTAGTCTGATCCCGAAGTATGGCCGAGGTGCGTCAATCTGCGTGCTCCCCCAAGGCCCGCAAACGATCCCGTACGTGGTCGGGTGATGTGGACAACGCTACACTTCCGCCCGCCAGAACCCAGGGTAGTCTGTAACAAATCCGTCCTCGTTGACTTTAAGCCAAGCAACGAATTTTCCTCCGCCGCTTTCGTAGCGATACACTTCAGCGGACGCTCGCTGGTACACCTGTTCCAGGGGTTCAAGAGTGAAATCCGGGAAACGCAGCCAAGCAGCGCGTAATTCCGCTCGGCCACCGGGCTCGAGGCTCAGCCGGCGTATCGGCAGCGTGTTGGTCGCCGGGCTGAAATTCAGATCTATATCACAACACCCAACCAGGTCCTGGACCTCCTGTCCGTTTAACCGCCAAATGCGCGCTCCATCCACGACAATTTCGGACTCAATGACTCGATTTCCGACCCAACCCTTGATTGACGCCGACACCGTTGCCCATGCCTGATCACAGGTGATCGTGTAATCCAAGCGACAAGCTTGGTTTTCGTAGACGAACACTGCGCTTCCAAGCAAGCGGTGTTCGGTGTCAAGTGTCAGGAGACGGGCGGATTCATGTCCCGGCCTGTCGATCCTCCGCCAAAGCATCGGTTCCGTCATAGTTCCCCCGAACATATGTTTGTACAGACTTTCGACCTTAGAGAAGCAGTCGGGCAAAGCGTCGACTGGTGTTGCCCTGAGGGCTTAGTCAAAGGCGGAAATTCCTGTAATGCTTTGCCCGAGGATCAAAGTATGGATGTCGTGCGTCCCCTCGTAGGTATACACCGATTCCAGGTTGGCCATGTGGCGGAAGACCGGGTAATCGCTGAGAATACCATTTGCACCCAGGATGTCTCGTGCCACGCGCGCGGCTTGCAGCGCGATTGCGACATTATTCCGCTTGGCCATCGATATTTGCTCAGGCCTGACCGTGCCGGCGTCCTTCAACTGCCCCAGTCGATAGGCAAGAAGCTGCGCTTTTGTAATTTCTGTCAACATGTTGACCAGCTTTTCCTGGACAATCTGGTGTGACGCAATGGGCTTGTCCCCAAACTGTTTTCTTTCCAGCGCCCAGCGCCGGGCGGTTTCAAAGGAGGCCATGGCACTCCCAATGGCGCCCCAGGCAATGCCATAACGGGCCTGGCTGAGGCACATAAGTGCGTTTTTGAGCCCCTCCGTGCCGGGGAGAAGATTGCTCGCGGGAATTCGGCAATCATCAAAGAACAGCTCGGAAGTAACCGATGCCCGCAGGGAATGTTTATTGTGATAGTCGCGAGCCTCGAAACCGGCAGTTCCCTTTTCCACCAGAAAACCACGGATCCGCTCGTCTTCGCACTTTGCCCAGACAACCGCGACATCGGCTAGCGTCCCGTTCGTAATCCAGGCTTTCGAACCGTTCAAGACATAGCAATCGCCCTCTCTCCGTGCTCGCGTGCGCATGCCGGCCGGATTGGAACCGAAATCGGGCTCGGTGAGACCGAAGCAACCGATCGCCTGCCCGGATTGAAGCCGTGGCAACCAACGGTTCTTCTGGTCGTCACTTCCGAAGCTGTAGATCGGATACATAACCAGGGCACCCTGCACCGAGGCAAAGCTGCGCAGCCCGCTGTCGCCTCGCTCCAGTTCCTGCATGATTAAGCCATAGGCGATGTTATTCAGCCCCGCACAGCCGTATCCCTCAAGGTTGGCGCCAAAGAAACCAAGCTCGCCCATCGTCTTTACTAACTGCACCGGGAAACGACCCGCCTGATAGTGTTCCTCGATGATCGGCAGCACGTCCCGATCGACGAAGGCGCGCACGCTATCGCGCACCAGCCTCTCCTCGTCCGTAAGTAGTTCATCCAGCTTCATGAAGTCGATAGTTGAGGAGGTCATTGAAGTCAATATAGCACACTGAAATCGGGCCGCCTGTTCCTGGTCAATGTGTTATAAAGGGAACGATGATTCTGGGGCTTACGGGCAGAAACGGGGCTGGAAAAGGTGTAGTGGCGGATTACCTGAAATCCAAGGGCTTCTATTATTACTCGCTTTCGGATGTGATTCGTGAAGAGGTCGTCCGACGCGGTGAGGAGATCACCCGGGAACGGCTTACCGAGGTAGGGAACGAGCTTCGCAAACGGAACGGAAGCGGTTACCTGGCTCAGCAGATTTTCAACCGGCTGCAATTTGACAAGAATTATGTCATCGATTCGTTCCGGCACCCCGACGAAGTCAGCGTTTTCAGGGCATCTTCCCGGTTTCATCTTATCGCCGTCGTCGCCCCTGCCGAGGTGCGTTTCATGCGCATTAAAGCCCGCGGGCGTGAGAAGGATCCCGCCACTTATGAGGAATTCCTCCTCACCGAACAACGGGAGGCTGCCAACGAACAATCCGAGCACCAGCAACTGGAAGCCACAGAAAGTCTTGCGGACGTCAAACTGTCGAACGAGGGAAGCGTCGAGGATCTGGGGCAGAAAGTCCAGGAATTACTCGCCCAACTCTCCGGCAAACTGGATCGTCCATGTTGGGACGAGTATTTCATGAGGCTCGCCAAGGTTGCCTCATTGCGAAGTAATTGTATAAAGAGAAAGGTCGCGGCGATTATCGTTCGGGACCGACGGGTGATTTCAACAGGCTACAACGGTACTCCAAGGGGGACGCGCAACTGCTACGAAGGAGGATGTCCACGCTGCAACGAAATGGCCGATAGCGGAACCCGGCTGGAGGAGTGTCTTTGCTCGCATGGTGAAGAGAACGCAATAGTTCAAGCCGCCTACCACGGGGTCAGCGTTAAAGATGCCACTCTGTACACGACTTTCGCTCCTTGCCTGATGTGCACCAAGATGATAATTAACGCAGGCATTCGAGAGGTCATCTACAACGTAGACTACCCGTTGAACGAGGCATCCTTTAGACTGTTCCAAGAGGCAGGGGTAATCTGCCGGCAGTTCCAAGTCGAATGAGCCTTCTGGATTAGCCCGATGTGTCTGTTGTGTCATCCACAGGGAACGCCGCAGCATGTGGGAACAAGTCCTAGCTTTGGGATCGCTATTCTTCTTCACCATGGCCTCAGCCGGTTTCGTACTCGTGATAATCCGTTATCCCTTCGGGTCCAATCTCAGGGTCTGGGGAATCCGGTTTTGCCACGCCCTCGGCTTTGTCGGAGTGATACTTATGAGGCTGTCCCGGGGAAGCTTCTCGGATGCGTCTTTGCTGGTCGTTTCGTCCCTGATCGTTTCATTCCTCAGTTTCGAGATGTCACGCAAGTACCTGAAACAGCCGCCCCAGAGGTAGCGATAGCAACCGCAGGTCAGACGCTTCGAGACAATTCAGTGTTCTTTCGGACTATCCCCGGAACCTCTCCCGCGCTTTGATCAGCTCCTGGCTGAACTCGACCGGGTAATTCTCAGCGGAAAAGAGAAGCTTGTACTGAGCTGGCAGCAAGGCCAGCTGCTCTTGGGCGTACGCCCGGATAGCGTGCACATCCGGCAACACTCGGCACGGTTTCCCATCCTTGATGTATAGCTCGAGCAGCGGCAGATAGTCACCTTCCGGTGCGACCGGCGGATCCTCGTCATAACGACAAATCAGGTCAGCCTGAAATCCTGTCCCGGTTCGCTTTCGATAGACCTGCTTCCTGAACGGGGTAGTCATCTTGGCCTGGCTGGTTTTCATTCGCGGCGCCGGCGTTCCACCCTCGAACACCTCGACCAGCTTATAAACCATGTCGCAGGAGGGAGCGTCGCCCGAGACCACAAGGTGTGTCCCCACGCCGAAAGAATCGATTGGGGTTCCGGCCCGTATCAGGGCATCAATCTTCTGCTCGTCAAGGTCGCCGCTCGCTACTACTCTGACGTCCGCTCGGTTGTGCCGGTTCAGAAGTTCGCGCACCTTGAAGGCCAGCTGTTGAATATCGCCACTATCCAGCCGGACGCCTCTGATTTTGCCGCCCTGCTTTATTGCGTTCTCCAAGCCTTCAAGAGGGTCGTAAGTGTCTATCAGGAGAATCGTGGATTCAGGGAAAACGGCTTGATAATGGGCAAAGGCGTCGGCTTCGCTTTCAAAGAACTGAACGAAGGAGTGAGCCATGGTCCCAAAGACCGGAATGCCCATTTCGAAACCTGCCAGCACGTTACTCGTTCCATCGCATCCGCCTATATACGCAGCTCTTGCAGCATACACTCCCGCCTGAGGGCTATGTGCCCGGCGACTTCCGAAGTCCACCACTGAGCGCCCGCGCGCGGCCAGAACGATACGACTGGCCTTTGAAGCAACTGCTGTCTGGAAATTCAACACGTTTATCAGGAGTGTCTCGAGAATCTGGGCCTCAATAATCGGGCCAGATACTTGCAGAAGCGGCTCTTGCCCAAAACAGATCGTCCCCTCCCGCATCCCGTAGACGTCTCCGGTGAAGCGGAAATTCGCCAGGTAATCAAAGAAACGCCGATCGACGTTTCGAAAAGGCGGAAGCGATTGCAGGTACTCAACCGTCTCTCCGGAGAAAGTCACGTTAAGGACATAGTGAAGCGCTTGCTCCAATCCAGCCGCCACAAGGAAAGACCGATTAGCCGGGAGGCGGCGTGTGAAAAGCTCAAAGGTGGCGCGTCTCTCGGCAACGCCGGCCTGCAGGTAGGCCGCGGCCATTGTCAGTTCATAGAGATCAGTGTTAACGCCAAGCGTTTCGCGCGTGGGAAACAGCGGATTCATAAGGAGTTAACCGCCAAACACTCGCCGGAAAATGGCGTCCACATGGCGTAATTTGTTGTCCAGACTAAAGGCCTGGCGCACTTCTTCTTCGGACAGATAAGTTCGGATATCGGGGTCTTCGAGGATCAACGACTGAAAATCGGCGCCCTCGTCCCAGACACGCATCGAATTTCTCTGTACCCATCGATACGCGTCTTCCCGCAGCACCCCCTTCTTAGTCAACTCAAGCAGCAGCGTGCCGGAATAAATAAGTCCTCCCGTCAACTCGAGGTTGGCTTTCATCTGGTTCTCGTCAACCACGAGTTCCCGGATGATTCGGGTCAGCTTCGTCGTGAGGTAGTGAACGAGAATGGTGCTGTCCGGCAGAATTACCCGCTCGACCGATGAGTGTGAAATGTCCCGCTCATGCCACAAGGGTACATTTTCAAGGGCGGCAATTGAATTCGACCTCAAGAGCCGAGCGAGGCCGCTGATCTGCTCGCAAGTAACCGGGTTGCGCTTGTGAGGCATGGCCGAACTTCCCTTCTGGCCTCGTCCAAATGGTTCAGCCGCCTCACGCACCTCCGTCCGCTGCAAATGCCGTATCTCTGTCACTATTTTATCGTAGGTCGACCCCAGGATAGCCAACACACACAAATACTCGGCGTGTCGGTCACGCTGCAGCGTCTGGGTCGAAACCGCCGCATGGGCGATCCCAAGTCTCTGGCACACCTTTTCTTCGACTTCGGGCGGCAAATGAGAAAAAACGCCGACCGGACCGCTCAGTTTGCCGACCTCAAGTCGCTTGCGGGCTTCCCGAAAGCGCTCCAGGTTCCGCCCCATTTCCGAGTACCAGACAGCAAATTTGAACCCCAGTGTGACAGGCTCGGCGTGTATCCCGTGAGTGCGCCCAATGATCGGCGTCTTCTTGTAGCGCAAAGCCTGATCCTTCAACGTTTGAATAAGCTCCAGGAGGCGGGCTTCGATCAAGTTCGAGGCTTGCCTGATTTGCAACGCCTGCGCTGTGTCCACAACGTCGGTCGAGGTCAGACCGAAATGTATGAATCGCGATTCAGGACCGACCTTTTCGGCTACAGCGGTCGTGAAAGCAATCACATCATGCCGGGTAATCTCTTCGATCTCGTTGATCCGCTCGACAGAAAAATCGGCCTTAGTTTTGATTTTCTCGACTGCCTCGGCGGGAATCCAACCCAGCTCCGCAAGTACTTCACAGACGGCTATTTCTACTTCCAACCATTTTCGGAACCGGTTTTCGTCCGACCAGACGTCGGCCATCTCAGGAAGTGTGTATCGAGCGATCATAGATCTAAGACTATCGACGGTTTCATTTGATCAGTCAAGTGCACGGCAATACCGTCGATCTTTCCGTCTGATCGCTTGCCAAGCGCGTCTTCAGCCGTTTCCATCGCCAGCGACGGAGTGTTGTTGTTTCGGCTCAGGTGAGCGAGGAAGATATGGCGCGCCTGGGCATCAAAATCGTTGCTCAGGAATTCTGCCAGCGCGCTGTTCGAGAGGTGGCCTACAGGGCTAAGCAAGCGCTGTTTCAGCGGCCACGGGTAGGATCCGAGCCGGACCAGTTCCTCATCGTGATTGGACTCGAGGACCAGCCACTCACATTTGTTGAGGTGACACGTGACTTCGGAGGTAATTTTTCCCAGATCGGTCGCCAGCGCTCCCGACACGCCCTCGGCCTCAAAACGAAACCCTACGGGCTCCGCCGCATCATGGGAGATGGCGAAAGGTGTTACATAAAGATCGGCAATATTAACGGTGACCCCGGGGCTAAGCACTTCGACTCGGGGAAGTGTATCCAAACCGCCCAATTCGAGTAGAGTTCCCCGGGTCAGAAAAACCGGAATCTGCTGTTCGGCTGCCATCGCGACCACTCCGCTGATGTGGTCGGAATGACCATGTGTCAGGAAGATGGCACCGATGTTCAGGCCATCAAGTTTGACAGCACGCAGCCGTCGGAGAAGGGAACGCGGGCCGAATCCGAGATCGGTCAGAACCGCGACCTTGGAAGTCGCCACTAAGGTACAATTGCCGCTGCTCCCGCTTCCCAGTACACAAATTCGCACGCTAGCATAGAATGTACCAGCCGAGTATGAAAAACAATTTGCTAGGCCTGGATCAAGGCGAAATCCTCAAGGTCGTAGAGTCGATGGGAGAAAAGCCGTTTCGGGCCAAACAGCTTTACTATGAGATATACCGACGGGGTCAGCTCGACTTCCAGGAAATGACCGAGCTTTCAAAAGCGTTTCGCCGACGCCTGGCCGATACCTATCAGATGGCCTTACCCGAGGCGGTACGACGATCCGAGGCAAATGATGGAACAGTCAAGTACTTGTTTCGTCTGGAAGATAATGAGTTTGTCGAATCGGTGTTCATTCCCGAACAGGATCGCGACACGCTGTGCATCTCTTCTCAGGTGGGATGCAACATAGGATGCCGGTTCTGCATGACGGCGCAAATGGGACTGAAACGGAACTTGACAGTCTCGGAGATTCTCGGCCAGGTCATGGCTATCGTCAGAGAGAGAAATCTCCAGCGGGGCTCTTTCAGTATCGTGTTCATGGGCATGGGCGAGCCGCTCCAGAATTACAAGAACGTCATGAAAGCTTTCCGTTTGATGACTGACCCGCTGGGCATGTCGCTCTCGCATCGCAAAGTGACCGTGTCCACTTCCGGAGTGGTCCCGGCTCTTCGGAAAATGCATCATGAGGAGGTTTTTCCAAACATCGCCGTCTCGCTCAACGCCACCTCGAATACTCTCCGGGATGAGCTGATGCCGATTAACAAGAAGTGGAAACTCGAGGAGCTGCTCAAAACCTGCCGCGAGTTTCCCATCGAACCTCGCCGGCGCATCATGTTCGAATATGTGCTCTTAGCGGGAATCAACGATTCTGACGAAGAGGCGCGGGCTTTGGTGCGGTTGTTTCGTGGCTTTCGACCAAAGGTTAACCTGATCCCTTACAACCCGAACCCCGGACTTCCCTACCGGCGGCCTTCTGAAGAACGCGTGGACCGGTTTCGTGACATCCTGGTAAACGAGGGCATCGCGGTGTTCATGAGAAAAACGCGCGGAGATGATATTGCGGCCGCCTGCGGCCAATTGGCTTACCTGGAGGGGGCCGAAGTCCGTGCCTAAGAAGCTGTTTCTCGCCACCTTTGGATGCCGGACCAACCAGGCGGACAGCGCCGCAATCCGTGACAGCTTTTTCGACAAGGGATTCGAGGAAGCCGAGCGCTCTGAAGACGCCGACGTCATTGTTGTTAATTCGTGCACCGTCACGCACAGATCAGATCAGCAAGTCCGGCAACTGACGCGCAAACTGCGCCGTACGAACCCCGGCGCTCGACTGCTGGTTACCGGCTGTTACGCTCAACGGGCGCCTCACGTCCTGGCCCGGATACCCGGTGTCGATGCGGTCATAGGCAACACTCATAGATCTCAACTCGTCGAGATCGCAAACACCCGATCCCCTGCCACTTCTGTCTCGACCGGTCACTCAGAAATTGCCGCCATCTACCGCGATGATTTCTCGCAGGTGCGCACTATCGGGGAAAGTCGAGCAGTTCAGCTTGGCGGACGCACCCGCCCCTTCGTGAAGATCCAGGATGGGTGCGACGCGAAATGCAGCTATTGCATCATTCCAGCGGTTCGGGGACCGAGCCGCAGCGTCCCTCCCGAGCTTGTTCTGCAACAGGTTCGCGACCTGGCTCGGATGGGGTTCCACGAAATCGTACTGACCGGAATCCACATCGGCACCTACGGATTTCACCTCAAACCCCGATATACGCTCGACCGTCTTCTGGCCGAAATCGTCGAGATTCCCGAGTTGATTCAAATTCGCATCAGCTCCCTCGAGCCCATGGAGTTGTCCCGGCGGGTCATCGACTTGGCAAGCCAAACGGACAAGATCGCTCCCCATTTCCACATCTGTCTGCAAAGCGGAAGCGACCGAATTTTGAAAGCGATGCGCCGACCTTACAAAACGAGCAAGTTTGCAGCCGTCGTGGAGAGGATCAGGGAGCGCCTTCCGGGTGCCGGGATCGGAACCGACGTCATCGTCGGATTCCCGGGCGAAAACGAACGGGACCACGAGGAAAGTCTTCAGTTTGTCTCGAAGATGCCCTTTACCTACATCCACTGCTTTCCCTACAGTGACCGCCCAGGGACGGAGTCTTCCGTGATGCCCAACCACGTGGACGCGGACACGGTCAGGCGCCGAAGCCGCGCCTTTCGAGAGGTTTCCGCCGCCAAGAATCGTGCTTTTCGTCGCAGTTTCCTGGGCAAGTCGTTGAGGGTGCTGACACTCTCGGATTTGGAGGATGGGAAGCGTGTCGCGCTGTCCGGGAATTATCTTCGAGTCCTGTTGCCGGAAGACACGCCCGCAAACCGGATGCTCGATGTGACGATAACCGGGGAGGCGGGCGAGGATCTGTCAGGGATCGTCAAGGAATAGACTATCCGGCGTTCTTGGCGGAGTGCGCGGCTTTCGCCTGGCATCAACCTCCCCCGCAACCCGCGCCACCCATTGATAATACGAGCGACGAAGGTGCTAAGTTGACGCCGGCCCCGCCGTGCCCTCCGCGAAAAACACCGGCGGGTCAATCCTCCAGTATCACGACGGCTACCGCGTACTCCTTGGAATGGGTGATGGACAGAAGCGCCCGCTTGGCGCCGGATGCTTCGAAAAGCTCCCGGGCCTTTCCGTACAGTCTCAGTTCGGGCTTGCCGTTGTTGGTCGCCCGAACTTCAACGTCTGTCCAGCGGATTCCTCCCTGCCATCCGGTCCCAAGAGCCTTCAGTGTGGCTTCCTTGGCCGCAAAACGCCCGGCATAGTGTTGGAATTGAGTTTTGCGCCGGCCGCAATAGTTGATTTCCTCCTCGGTGAAAACCCGTTTCGGCATGCTTCGGCTGCCGGTCAAGGCCTGTGAAATTCTCCGTATTTCTACGATGTCCACCCCGACTCCAATGATCATGAACGTGTGCTAACCTTTCCTGGTGTTCTACGAGAAAGACCTGGGATCGACGCGTTTTTTTGCCTTCTCGGAGCTGGACGAGATCCCCGGCCTTCTGCATGCTTTTACGACTCGAGTGACGGACACTCTAGTGAAAGATGCGGGCAGATCGGGTGAAGTCGCGCGCGAAAAGGCGCTTTTCCTTTCGACCTTGGGTATTTCGCCGACTCAAGTCGTTCAATTGAAACAGGTTCATTCGGATCGTGTCCTTGCAATTGACGGGACCGGTGTCAGTGGTAGCCTTCGATCGCTTCAGTCTGCAGATGCTGTCTATTTTGCCCACCCTGGGCTTTTCGCCATAATCAAGACGGCCGATTGTGCCCCCTTGATCGCCGTTTACCCCAAAGGTCGCGCAGTCTGTGCCGTCCATGCGGGATGGCGCGGAACGCGGGATCGAATCACCAAGAAGGCGTTGGAACAATTCCTGCGAGCCAACCAGGCCGCTCCGGACGACCTGATCGTGGCAATCGGCCCGTGCATCGGGCAATGCTGTTATGAAGTGGGTGTCGAAGTGATCGAGCAATTTCAAAACGCCCGCCATGACTTGAACCGAATTGTCGCCGGCCGCAACCTGGACATCGTGGAAGCTAATCGGATACAGCTTCAGGAGTTAGGGATCGAGCGGATTCTCTGCTCCGGTATGTGCACGGCTTGCCGAACCGATCTTTTTTACTCTTATCGGCGGGAAGGTCAAACCGGCCGCCTCTGGGCTCTGGTTGGCTTCACGGCCTGACGATCGACGATTGGACGATCTCCTGCTCCATCTCGCTGCGAAACTGCCTGAGCTTTTCAGCCAGATCCGGGTTGCCGAGGGCCAGAATCGCCACGGCAAAGAGGCCGGCGTTACGGGCGCCCGGTTTACCGATCGCCATGCAGCCGACAGGAACGCCAGGGGGCATTTGCACAGTAGCAAGGAGCGCATCCATCCCCTTCAGAGGCGAAGAATCGATAGGAACCCCTATGACAGGGAGAACGGTATGCGCCGCCAAAAAGCCCGCCAGATGCGCAGCAGCACCGGCGCCGGCGATAAGGACTTTTATTCCGCGCGAAGCGGCTGTCTCGACATACTCAAGTGTCGCGTGAGGAGAACGATGTGCCGAGAGGATTCGCGCCTCGTGAGGAATGTCGAATTGGTCCAGGATCTTCGACGCCTCGCTCATTATCTCGGCGTCCGACTTGCTGCCCATCAGGATTCCGACCAGAGGTTGCATAAGCGAAACAGGCGTTTTAGTAGTATCGGTTTTTGAGGCCTTTCGCGGCGATATCCCGCCGGTAGTACATCCCCTCGAAATAGACCTTGTTGACTCCTTCGTAAGCTTTCACAATGGCTTCGTCTAAAGATCGGGCCCTTGCAGTGATCCCCAGGACCCGCCCCCCGCTGGACACGACCTTTCCATCCTTATTGGCAGTACCAGCGTGAAAGACCATGGTGTCGCGCGCTTCTGCCGCCATCTCCAGTCCGGTGATCTCCTTCCCCTTCTCATACGCGCCGGGGTAGCCACGCGAGGCTAGCACCACGCAGACAACAGCGTCCCCGTTCCATTTCACCTCAACCTGGCTCAAATCGCCATCGGCGATTCCTGCAAGTACCGGGAGAAGGTCGGTTTGAAGACGGGGCAGCACCACTTGAGTCTCCGGGTCTCCGAATCGAACGTTAAACTCCAACACCTTGGGCCCGAATTGTGTGAGCATTAACCCGGCGTAAAGTATTCCCCGAAAAGGTTTCCCCTCTTCTTCCATACCGCGAATCGTCGGCTCGATGATCTCCTTGAGCACCCGATCTCTGGTATCGGGAGAGAGAATCGCGTCTATCGAATAAGCACCCATTCCTCCCGTATTCGGACCCTTATCCCCATCAAAGACCGCTTTGTGATCCTGGGAGGGCGTCATCGGAATATAGCGGCGACCGTCGGAAAAGACCATGAACGAGGCTTCTTCACCCTGTAGAAACTCCTCCACGACAAGGCGGTCGCCCGAAGAGCCAAATTGTCTCTCGCGCATGACCGCAGCAACAGCAGCGAGGGCGGAATCCAGATCCGGACAAATGAAAACCCCTTTTCCGGCGGCTAAACCATCTGCTTTCACAACTACCGGGAAACTGTAGCGACCGGCCCTTAAATCAGCTTCGACGACAGATGGTTCGGTGTAGATCTGGTAGTCGGCCGTTGGGATGCCCCACCGCCGCATAAAGTCTTTGGCGAAGCTCTTACTTCCCTCGAGCTGAGCAGCGGCACTGCTTGGTCCCACCGCGCGCAAACCAGCGGCCTCGAAACGATCGACCAACCCCGCCACCAGGGGAGCCTCTGGACCAACGACCGTCAGGTCGATATCCCGGGAAACGGCAAAATCAACCAATCGGTCAATGTCTTCGGCTCCGATGGGCAGGTTTTCAGCCAATTGCGAGGTCCCGGCATTTCCGGGCGCACAAAAGAGCCCAGTCAGTTCTGGGCTTTGTTTGAGTTTCCAGCAAAGGGCGTGTTCTCGTGCTCCTGACCCGATGACAAGAATTTTCACCCTGAAAGTGTAATCGAGGCAGGGCGATATGGCTAGTCCAGTTTAGTGCTCTTTGAACTCTCCGTTGCCGAAGAGCTGGAGGCACAAGAGGTGTCACAGGTTTTGCTTTTAGTCTCTTCTCGCTGAGAAGAGCCGTTCTTTCCATTCTTCCGGGCATAGTCGGTTATGTACCAACCAGTGCCTTTAAACTGAATAGCAGGCGCTGATAGGAGCCGCTCGAGTCTTCCATTACACTTCTGACAAGTCTCTAACGGGTCATCCGACAGCTTCTGCAACACTTCCACGTGGTCATCACAATCCAGACAACGATATTCGTACAGCGGCATCGAGAATCTCCTGGTAAACAAGAAATTGTATCAAATGCGCGCAATATAAGATTCGACTCGGCACCTGTCAAGCGAGCGGGAGTCCCGTGACGCAACCGAGCAGAGCCAGGAGCACAGCGTTTTTCAGCAAAGCGACCCAGCCCGTGCTGCGCGCTGAGTCTTGGATTTCGACTGCAGGCTACCAGGCCAGGGCGGGGTCGATCGCCGTCTATTGTCCCTCCGCTGGGAAGCGCTCGGCTCCAGGCCCCGTAGGGTTAGTGCGTTATGTTACGAGTTATGTGAGGCTAATCGCATGTGAGGGACTGTCCCTGTGTTAGAATACGACGTCCTTTCGGGGCGAATCATGTCCAAAGATAACTCGTTCGATATCAGTTCCAAGACAGATCTTAACGAGGTAAGGAACGCGATTCATCAAACCATGAAAGAAGTTCAGCAGCGTTTCGACTTCAAGGGGAGCAAGAGCGAGATTCAGCTCGATGGGACGGAACTGGTGTTGATCTCAGACAATGAGTATCGCCTTCGAAGCCTTGTGGAAATCCTTGAACAGAAACTGGTCAAGCGCTCGGTTTCCCTCAAGGCGCTGACTTACGGGAAAGTTCAGCCGGCCGCTGGAAGCACGGTGCGCCAGACTGTATCGATTCAACAAGGCATCACTACCGAGAAGGCCAGGGAAATCACTAAGTTCATCCGAGACACAAAGCTCAAAGCGCAGGCATCGATCCAGGGGGACGTGGTACGCGTATCGAGCCGAGACCGCGACATCCTTCAGCAAATTATCGCCCTGATAAAAGAAAAGGATTTCGGCATCGACATGCAATTCACTAACTATCGAACCTTTTAGCACTATGCGGCCTGTTCGCCGCCCTTTCCGAGCGCTATGAACAAAATTCGGCAGAGACTCCTCGAACTCTTTAAGCAGAAATCTCTCCTGATCGGACGTTTCACACTCCAATCAGGGCTCACCAGCAATTACTACTTCGACAGCAAAAGGACGACTCTCGACCCAGAGGGGGCGTACCTGTGTGCCAAGCTGGTCCTCGACAAGATCAAGGAACTTGGGATCAAAGCCGATGCGATCGGCGGCCTGACTCTCGGGGCCGATCCCATAGTTTCCGCCGTCGCGGCAGTGAGCTTCGCAGAACGCAAAAAGTATCGCCCCTTGCCGGCCTTCATCGTCAGGAAGGACGCCAAACAGCATGGCACTCAACGCTATACCGAGGGTTATTACGGCATGCCCGGCGCCCGCGTGGTCATTATTGACGATGTCTGCACTACCGGGGAATCGACCATGAAAGCGATTGAGCGCGCCGAGCAGGTCGGTTTTGTGGTGACGGCCGTCCTGTGCCTGATTGACCGCGAGCAGGGTGGAGCCGAGCGACTCAAGAGATACAATTTCGTCCCGCTGTTCACCAGCCGTGAGCTGCTCGCCGACCCGAAAATTCAGGAAGCGCTCGAGCAGTCTGGGGACAGCCAAGGAACTTAGCTCCTCGGGGTGGTAGAATAGGGACCATGTCGGGACAAGCTAAGCTTGAGGTGATATGCCCTTGCTGTCAGGCCACCCTGACGATCGAGGCCAAAACCGGAATGATTTTGCATGCGCGCGAGAAGAAATCCGCGTACTCCTTCGAGGATGCCCTTGAGCAGGTCAAGAAGCGTAAAGAGAATGCCGATCAGCTTTTCCAGAAAGCCGTAATGGACGAAAAACGGCGCAAAGACACCCTCGAGGAGAAGTTTCAACAAGCTCTCGAAATGAAGGATGAACTGGAGGAACCCACTCGTCCCTGGGACATGGACTAAGCCAGTACCCCTTTTTGCTCGACGGCTCTCTCGCAACTCAGTCACGGGTTTCGAATTCGAGTTCGCGAATCCCACTATTCACGACTCGTTTCCGGCAACCCGTAGCTCGTGACTTCCTGGAGTACAACAGATGAAAGTTCAGATCCCCGATTTTCCGGGTCTGCCGGATCGGATTAGCCGGCTTAAGGATTTTGTATACAACCTCTGGTGGAGCTGGAACGGAGACGCCCGCCGGATGCTGCGAGAGATCAACCCTGTACTCTGGGATCGGACCGGCCATAATGCCATCAGGGTCCTGCGGGAAACCAGTACCGAGCGACTGCACCAGTGCGCCGATGACCCGGAATTCCTGAGCCTCTACGAATCGGTCATCAACCGCTACGATAACTATCTTGGGGCCGAAGACTGCTGGTACAGGGATAACTTCAAGGAAGGGAATGATCGCCTGATCGCCTACCTGTGCGCGGAGTTCGGAGTTCATAGCTCACTTCCCATCTATTCAGGTGGCCTGGGGGTCTTGGCGGGAGACACCTGCAAAGAAGCCAGCGATCTCGGCCTGCCGTTCGTAGCCATCGGCTCCTTGTACCCGGAAGGCTATTTCCGCCAAATGATCGATGCCGACGGAAATCAGTTGGCTCTATACGAGCGTCTGAGCACCAGAGACGCGCCCATTCTCCAACTCCTGACTGATGACGGCGGACGATTTCTAGTTCCCGTTCCCGTGGGAAACCGTGAAGTCAAGGTGGCCGTCTGGAAAACGCAAGCCGGGCGAGTTCCGATTTACCTCATGGATACCAACATCGAAGAAAACGAGCCCTGGGACAGGGACCTGTCCGCCCGGCTCTACGGCGGCGACCAGCAAGTCCGTCTTCACCAGGAAATCATTCTGGGCATGGGCGGCGTGCGGGTCTTGCGCGCGCTCGGTTATCAACCCACCGTCTTTCACCTGAACGAGGGTCATGCAGCGTTCGCGGCGCTGGAGTTGATCCGCGAGCACGTGCACTTCGGCGGAAGCCTTGAGGATGCTCTCCAGGCTGTTCGCGGCAAGATCGTCTTCACGACACATACTCCCGTCAAGGCTGGTCACGACGAGTTTCCTTTCTACATGATGGAGGAGTACTTCCGCTGGTACTGGGAGGAACTGAGGATTAGCCGCGAAGATTTCCTCCGACTCGGGCAGACTCCTGATGGCCATTCCTTCAGCATGACGATTCTGGCTCTCAGAACCGCGGGAGGAACAAATAGCGTGAGCCAGAAGCATGGAGTGGTATCACGCGAAATGTGGCACTTCCTCTGGCCCGAGCGCAAGGTTGAAGAAGTGCCGATTATCTCCGTCACTAACGGCGTCCATCTCCCTACCTGGCTGGCGGCACGTTTCCAGACAATGTACACCCGCCACTGGGGGCCGGCATGGGTCTTCAACCACGACGATCCTGACTTCTGGGAACGGCTGGCGGAAATCCCCGACGAAGAACTCTGGGCCCTTCACCTCCGATCCAAGCACCGGCTTCTCAATTTCGTAAGGGAGCGGGCTCGTCAGCGGGTTATGGCGGAAGCCATGTCGCCCGCGCAGACCCTGGCGCTCGGCCCGTTGCTTTCTTCAGATGCTCTCACAGTGGGGTTTGCTCGACGGTTTGCCACCTATAAAAGGGCAACACTCGTGCTGGAAAATCGCGAGCGACTCAAGAGAATACTCCACAACCCCCTGCGGCCCGTTCAAATTCTCTTTTCGGGAAAGGCGCACCCTGCCGATGAACCAGGTAAGTTCTTCCTGGCCCAGATTTTCAGGGCCTGCAGCTCTCCTGAATTCGGCGGAAGGCTGGCCTTTATTGAAGACTACGATACCCATGTGGCGCACTACCTGGTTCAGGGCGTGGACGTCTGGCTTAACAACCCACAGCCGCCCAAAGAGGCCAGCGGTACCAGCGGCCAGAAGGCGGCCATAAACGGAATCCCCAATTGCAGCATCCTCGACGGCTGGTGGTACGAGGGCTACAACGGTTCCAATGGCTGGGCCATCGACGGCACCCACCTGAACGACGCCGAATCGGCCGAGGCCCTTTACAATCTGCTGGAGAACGAGATTGTTCCCTGCTACTACGAACGGGATGAAGACGGAATTCCACGCCGCTGGATCGCAATCATGAAGAACGCCATCCGTTCGAGTGCTGCGCAGTTTTCTTCCCGGCGAATGATGAAACAGTACCTTGCCTGGCTCTATGATCCGGTTTCGGGCCGATCGCCCGAAGCCGAGCTCCCCGGCCTGACAGAAGTTTAACTGCGGGTTTATCCGCGTTATCCGTACGATCCGTTCCATCCGCGGGTTGGTTACCCGCGGATGGCGCGGATAGCACGGATAACGCGGGTAGGTACACCGAGTTTTCCACAACTCTCAGTCACTTGCGACCGAAGGCATACTTTCCTGCTTTTCCGGCTATCCCAACAGTTTCGAGCCTTTTCCCTCGTCTTCCTTTACACATCTGGTAGGATATTTTCCTCAACATTTCAACAGGAGAAGCACAGATCGTTTTATGGACTCGACCAACGAACTGATGATCGAGGCTTCCGGCCTGTCCAAGTTCTACGGCTCGTTCATTGCAATCCAGGACGTCAGCTTCGGAGTGCCTCCTGGACAAGTTGCTGCTTTCGTCGGTCCAAATGGCGCCGGTAAGACCACCACCATGCGCATCCTCACAGGCTACCTGGCGCCCAGTGAGGGAACCGCACGCCTGGCAGGAATGGAGGTTTCGAAGAATCGTCTCGAAGTCGCCGCACGCGTTGGATATTTGCCCGAAAACGGGCCGCTCTATCCTGAAATGACTCCGCTGTCACTACTGAAATTCCTGGGCGAGGCTCGCGGGATGAACAACAGGGTTCTCAAAGACCGCATCGATACGGTGGTCACGCAGTGCGCCCTGGAGCCGGTTCTGCACAAGACTATTAGAAAGCTCTCCAAAGGCTACCGCCAGCGGCTAGGCATGGCGCAGGCTCTCTTGCATGACCCCGACATACTGATTCTGGACGAGCCCACCAGCGGGCTGGATCCAAATCAGATCCGCGAGGTACGCGGTCTCATCCGTGAGTTGGGTAAAACCAAAAGCGTGCTGCTTTCGACACACATCCTTCAGGAGGTCGAAGCTGTGGCCGACCATGTGATCATGATTCATGACGGACGCATCGTTTTCAATGGAACTCCGGAAGGCATGCTGGCCGACGACCCGTCCCTAGAAGCCGCGTTCTACCGATTGACTGGTAGTCTTCCCCCGGCCCGCCAACCGGAGACTGAACCCGTTATGGAGGAGCATCAATGAGAAGGCGTGTCGTTTCAGCCATTTTCAAGCGCGAGCTTCTCGGCTACTTCAGCAGTCCCACCGGCTATGTCTTTATTACCATTTTTGTCTTCCTGAGCGCGATCGCGGCTTTTTGGCAGGAAGACTTTTTCGCCGCGAATCTGGCCAACCTCGATCAGCTAAACCGGTTTTTCCCTTACCTCCTGGTTTTCCTGGTTCCGGCCATCACCATGAGCCTCTGGGCGGAGGAAAAGCGCTACGGAACTGACGAGCTGGTCCTGACACTACCGGCATCCGACATCGATATCGTCATCGGCAAGTACTTGGCGGCCTTGGCGATTTACACGATCGCACTGCTTTTCTCCCTGAGTAACGTTGTCGTTCTGTTCTGGCTGGGCAACCCGGACCTGGGAATGCTGGCATCCACCTACTTTGGCTACTGGTTAATGGGCCTGGCGTTACTGTCGCTTGGTCTGTTTGCCTCGCTGCTGACCGACAACCTGACCGTCGCCTTTATTCTCGGCGCCGCCTTTTGCGCAGTGCCGGTCTTTATCCACGATGCCGGCGTTATTTTAGCCGGTCAGTGGCAATTGCTCGCCCTGCGGCTATCAGTTCCCGAACAATTCCAGGACCTCGCGGCAGGAGTTGTAACGCCGTCTGCCCTGGTCTATTTCCTGAGTTTTGCCGGCGTCTTCCTGTACCTGAATATCGGCCTTCTCGGCCGACGACACTGGCCGACAGGCCGCCGAGGACCGCGGCTTGGCCTTCACTATTTCATTCGCGGTCTGTGCCTGGTGATCGTGGCTGCCAGCCTGACTCTGCTAAGCAGTCATCTGACAGCGCGAATCGATGTTACTTCCGAGAAAATCCACACTTTATCCACCGATACAGTCAATCTGCTAAAAGGGCTGGATCATCAAAAACCGGTGATTATCGAGGCCTATTTGAGTCCCCAGGTTCCTCGGTCCTACATGCAGGTGCGCGCCAACCTCGTGCGAATGCTGCGGGAGTTTGATGAGATCGGGGGCGAGGCGATCCACAAGAGAATTTACGAGACCAGGAAGTATTCGCCAGAGGCCCGCGATGCCCAAGAACGCTTTAACATCAGGGCCAATCCCGTTCCCATCACCGAGGAGACGGTCGGTGTTCCGCGCGAAATTTTCCTCGGGATCGCCTTTACCTGCGGATCGGAGGAATTCGTCATCCCCTTCTTCGACCGCGGCCTCCCGGTTGAGTACGAATTGATGAGGTCGATCCGAGTGGTTTCCCGCGCCGACCGAAAGAAGGTGGGCATCCTCAACACGGGAGTCAAGCTCTTCGGGGGATTTGACTTTCGCACCAACCGGCAAGACAACGAATGGCCGATTTTGACGGAACTGCGCAAACAATATGAAATCGTCCAGGTTCCCGCAGACACCGAGTATCCCGACGACCTCGACGCTCTTTTCGTTGTCCTGCCCCACACCTTGAACGAGTCTCAGCTGGAGCGGCTGACGACTTACGTGAAACAGGGCAAACCAGTCCTGCTTCTGCTCGATCCGCTCCCAGCATTCAACATCGACTCCTCGCCACAGGACGTTCCTCCCAGCCCGTTTCAGCAATCGACCCCTAAGGTTCGCACCGATATCACTCCCTTGCTGGAAGTCCTGGGCATTTCCTGGCCGACAGCGAGCATCAGTTGGGACAAATACAATCCTCATCCCCAACTGGCCCAGCTTCCGCCGGAAGTAGTGTTCGTGGGCGCGGGCAACGGCGCTGAAGCCCCCTTCAATCCCGCCGAGCCAATCTCGTCAGATCTTCAAGAGGTCGTGCTTATCTATCCTGGCACGATCACGCCTGCCAAGGAGGCTAAAACCAAATTCATCCCGCTGCTCCAAACCGGTACGGCCTCTGGCCTTATTCCCTGGGATAGCCTGGTCCGGAAGACTTTCTTCGGAATTTCATTGGCCCAAAACGTCAGCCACGAGCCCGACAAGGGCAATCACGTCCTGGCGGCAAGGGTCGAGGGGGAAGGACCGGAGGGGATCAAGGCCATCGTGGTGGCCGATTGCGACCTCCTGGGTGAGCAGTTTTTCGAATTGCGCAAGCGCGGAATCGAAAACCTGAACTTTGACAACGTCACGTTTATGCTGAATGCCGTCGATTACCTGGTTGGCGATCCATCATTCATAGCTCTGCGCAAGCGGCGGCCACGGCATCGCACTTTGGAAGCCGTCGAGGCTAGAACCAGGGTCTACGAGGAGCAAAGGTTGGCGGAGACGCGCAATGCGGAGGCGGTCGCCGCAAAGCGACTCGAGGAAGCACAGAAACGTCTGGACCGGGCCGTAGAGGCACTACGCCAAAGGGAGGATCTGGATGAGCAAACCCGGGAGATCATGATCGAAAACCTGGAATCCGTTGAAAACCGCCGTCTGGCTGTGGCGCGCGCTAACATCGAAGACGAAAAACAGCGGCAGATCGAGGATAGTCGGGCCAACATGGAAGCTTCGGTGCGACGCATTCAAAACATGATCAAACTATTAGCCGTGGCACTGCCTCCTATTCCCGCTTTCGCCCTATTCCTGCTCTTTTCTCTCAGGAGATTCAGAAGGGAGAGGATCGGCGTCAGCGAACGCCGACTGTTGAGTGACGGGGCCGTACCACAGGCATAAGCACTGGACAACTAAAATGGGTTTTATGAGAAGTCTTTCAAAGCTAAGTCGATCGCTATGCGTGAGAAACTGACAACCTTGATTTTCGTCGCATTCGCGGCTGGACTTGCCATCACGGCCGCGTGGGTCGAGCCTGAGCGGGCTACTCAGAGCCTGTTCGACGACCAGGGAGAGTACTTTTATCCGGACTTCAAAGATCCCCTGGCATGCAAGGCCTTGGAAGTGATTGCCTACGACGAGACGACCGCCGCCGCGCGGCCGTTCAAGGTGGAATTCCGGAATCGGCGTTGGAGCATCCCGTCCCATCATAACTACCCCGCCGACGCTCGCGACCGCCTCGCCAAGACTGCAGCCGCATTAATGGATCTCAAAAAGGATTCCATCCGCTCGGAATCCGTTGCGGATCACGCTACCTTGGGCGTGATCGATCCCCTTGATCAGAAGGCAACCAGCCTGACCGGTCGCGGGAAACGAGTGACACTGCGAGACGAAAAAGGCGCGGTGCTCGCCGATTTCATCCTCGGGAAATCGGTGGAAGGAAAACCAGGCTACCGATACATCAGGGTCCCCGGCCAGAAGCGCACCTATGCTGTTAAAACCGATGCCGACCCCTCGGCTGAATTCGAGGACTGGATTGAAACCGACCTGCTCAAGCTGACCGCCAGCGAGATCCGAAAGATAACGGTGAACAGGTACTCCATCAACGAACAGCTTGGGCAACTCGAAAACGTCGAGCGAACAGTCCTGACCAAAGAGAAGGACAGATGGGTCACCAGCAGCGGTAAAACCGCCCGAAAAGCCGCGGTGGACGAGCTGACAGCGGCTCTCGATTCCCTTCGAATTGTGAACGTGCAGCCGAAACCTCCGGCTCTGACAAAAGATTTGAAAGCCCAAAAAGGCCTTTCGCTTTCGCTCGACAGCATTCTCTCGTTGCGCCAAAAAGGCTTTTTCGTTACTCCGACCGGTCAGCTGCTCTCAAACGAGGGGGAACTGATCGTCGAGACTGAGAAGGGGTTAATTTACACCCTCCGGTTCGGCGAAGTAGCGCCCGGCGCGCCCGGCACCGAATCGGAGGACAAGACAGCAGAACGGCGTTATCTGTTTATCACGGTCAGCTATAACGACGACCGAGCCGCCTTGTACAACGACGGCGATGCGTCCAAGGTGAGAGTCGATGGGAACAGGCTGGCGCGCGAACTGACTAACCGTTTTGCCGACTGGTACTACGTGATATCCGGGGCGGACTTCGAGAAGCTGCGGCCCAGAAGCAGAGACCTGTGACCAGCGAGGTGTGTTTATCCGCGTAATCCGCGTTATCCGTCTTATCCGCGGGTACCCCAGCCGCGGATGGAACGGATAACGCAGATTGCGCGGATGAATACTCGCTCGGCGCTCGCCCTACTACACCCTAATCCAGTCTCTTACGGAACCTGACGGCGCTAAAGGTGAAGATTGCCATGCCGTACGCTAACAGTGTCACCATCTGCGGCCAAAGCAGACTGAACCCGCTGCCTTTCAAAAACAGATCCCGTACTATCTCAACCATATAGCGAATCGGGTTGAGGTAAGTGAGGTATTGAACCGGAAGGGGCATGTTCCGGATTGGGAAAGCAAATCCGCTCAGCATGAAAGCCGGCATAAAGAAAAAAAACGAGCCCATCATGGCCTGCTGCTGAGTCTCCGAAAAGGTCGAGAGGAGCAGACCAAACCCCAGGGTCGGAAGCAGAAACAACAGCGCCGAGACGAGAAGCACCAGGGGGCTTCCCCGGAAGGGCACACCGAACACGATTAGCGCTCCCAAGGTGGTGACCGCCACCTCGATTAATCCGATCATTGCGAACGGGAGAAGCTTGCCGACCATCAGTTCCGCCGGCCGGATAGGGGTCACCATCAACTGTTCCATCGTGCCGATCTCCTTTTCCCGCACAATGCTCATCGCTGTCAGCATGACGGTCACCAAAGCCACGATGTTGACTACGACCCCGGGAACGAAATAGTACCGGCTGTAAAGACTCAGGTTGAACCAAACTCGGCTGCGCACATCGAGTGCCGGCGCCGCGATTCGCACCGGATTCGGGATGACGGACGCGCTGGCCGCCTGGCGATAACGCAACTGCTCCAGCATAACGCGCTGCCCGTATGCGCCCACAACCCGGCCCGCATAGCTGGATACGATAGCAGCCGTGTTCGAATTGGTGCCGTCCACCAGGATTTGCACCGTAGCCGTTTTTCCCCGGGAGAGGTCGCGGGCAAAACCGGGAAGAACCCGGATAACGGCACGAACCTGACCGCGATCGAGCAACTCCTGCACTTCCGCCTCGGAAGCGGGAACGGCCGCGATACGGAAATACGACGACCCTTCAAAGGAGGACAACAGCTCGCGGCTGGCGGGAGTCCGGTCCAGGTCCATCCAGCCGATGCGGCTCTCGCCAACGTCCAGGTCGACCGCAAATCCGAATACAATCAACTGCACGATCGGCGGCACGAAAAGCAATACCCGCATTCGCGGCTCTCTCAGGGCTTGCCGGAGTTCCTTGATAAGGATTTCCCGTACTCTTCCCCATTTCATTGTCAGGCCACCTTCCTCTGCAGAATCCTTGTCGCGATAAAAAAGACCACAGCGGCATAGACAACCAACAGAACGAATTCCAGAAAGAGTATTTCCAAGCCTATCCCTTTCAGGAAAATCCCCTTCAAGAGCGTTACCAGGTAACGTGCGGGAACAATGTGAGTGATCAGCTGAATGATCGCCGGCATATTTTCGATGTCGTAAACAAAACCCGAAAGGAGAAAAGCCGGCAAAAATGAGGTGATCATGCCGATCTGGTAAGCCTGAAGCTGCGACCGCGTGGCCGCCGAGATCAGAATGCCCCAGCAGAGCACGCCAAAGAGAAAAATGCTGATGGTGCCCATCAGGAAGATCGCATTGCCGCGAAACGGAACATCAAAAATAAAGATCCCCACGCCTATCGCCAAGAGAGTATCGACGAATCCGACCAGGAAGAAGGCGCTCATCTTCCCGATTACCAGCTCGGCAGGGCGCAACGGGGTTGAAAGAAGCTGTTCCATCGTGCCCATTTCCCATTCCCGGGCAATGGTAAGCGAGGTGAGCAGCGCCGAGATGATCATAAGGATGACGCCGATCAAGCCGGGAACAATGTAGTTCTTTGATTCCAGTTCGGGGTTGTACCAAACCCTTACATGCGCCTCGACGGGCGGTCGAAAGTCGTTACCGCCCTGGCGGTTTAACCAGCGGGTGCGAAGATTCA
>DAOTAI010000291.1:0-6617 GCA_035593865.1 Acidobacteriota bacterium | reverse complement strand
GCCCCCGAAAAATGGTCAATTTGCCCGCCGAGCGTTCGGTTGTGAGAAATCCGGGATAGCCCCGACACCCAAGCCGAGGGCCTCTCACTCGGGCCTCGCAACTCTGTTTACCCCTTTTACCCCTTTATCCCTTTACCCCTCTATCCCTTGCAGTTACGCACATTTACAAATTTGTCAACTTGCGCATTTGCATGATCATGGAATAGGATTAGCACGGAATTCAACAGCAGCGTGGTTTCGTTATGAGTACTCATTCATTCAGCTTCCCCTCCTTGCGCGAACAACTTCTTCTATCGGGACAATCCGTTGCCCACTGCTATCAATGCGGCAAGTGCTCGGCCGGCTGCCCGCTCGCATCCGAAACCGATTTTGCTCCCAGTCAAATCGTCCGGCTTATTCAGTTCGGCGACCCGGATCTTGATCGCAAGGCGCTCGGCTCCTTTACGATCTGGCAGTGCCTGACCTGCCAGACCTGCTCGGCCCGCTGCCCGCAGGAAGTCGACCTTCCTGGAATCATGGACTTCCTTCGACAGGAGTCGTGGAAGCGGAGAATGGTGAATCCCAAGGCGCGTAATATCATTGCGTTCCACAAGTCTTTTCTGAACTCGATCCGATTGACGGGACGCATGTTCGAAATCGGGATGATCATTGACTACAAGAGGCGCTCTCTGCGGCTTTTCCAAGATGTTTTGCTGGCTCCCAAGCTCCTTGTCCGCGGAAAGCTGCATTTCTTCCCGCATCGCATCAAGGGCGCCAAAGAGGTGCGCAACCTTTTTAAAGGCATTAAGAACAGAGGCAGTGTTCAATGAGAATCGCTTATTTTCCCGGCTGCTCGCTGACAGGATCTGCCCGCGAATTTGATGAATCCTTACGGGCCGTCGCCAGGCGGATCGGGCTCAACCTGGTCGAAGTCCCCGATTGGAATTGCTGCGGCGCCAGTTCGGCCCACGCGCTGGACCACGTGCTGTCTGCCGCACTGCCGGCCCGTATCCTGGCTCTTACTGAGCGGACCGGCGTCGGCGATTTGCTGGTTCCGTGCTCCGCCTGCTACAACCGGCTGATCTCGACTGTACATGAGCTAAAGGAAAACCCGACACTCCGCGCCGAGGTCCGCCGGCTGCTCGGGATGGAGCTTCACCTGACAGTGCGAGTGCGCAATGTCCTTGAAGTTCTCAAGGAAGCTTTGGAAGAGAGCAACTCTACAAAAATAGTCGCGCCTTTCAGCCATAAGGTGGCGTGTTACTACGGCTGCCTCCTGGTACGTCCGCACAAAGTTGTCGGATTTGACCGCCCGGAGAATCCGCAGTCGATGGATGAACTCATGCGGACGGTCGGGGCGGAGCCAATTCACTGGGCTTTTAAAGTGGAATGCTGCGGCGCGGGAATGACACTGGCCCGAACGGAACTGGTGGCCAGGCTCTGTTCGCGGATTTTGGATGACGCCCAGGCCCGGGGGGCCGATGTGGTAATCACGGCCTGTCCCATGTGTCACGCCAACCTGGACATGCGCCGGTCCGACATTGAGGCCGTCGCCGGCCGCAGATTCAGCATCCCGGTGATGTATGTAACTCAAGCCGTCGGACTGGCACTTGGCGCGACGGCCAGGGAGCTGGGACTCGACCGGCACATGGTCGATTGCCAATTGCTGACCGCCGGCGCCAGTAAAGCATCAACCGCCATTAGTCAACCGTAAATCGATATGTCACGAATCGGAGTTTTTGTTTGTCACTGTGGGGAAAACATCGCGGCGACAGTCGACTGCGCGCGCGTCGCGGAGATTTCGTCGTCGATTCCCGGTGTAGTCCACAGTGTCGATTACAAGTACATGTGCTCTGACCCCGGCCAGAACCTCATCAAGCAAGCCATCCAGGAGAAAAAGCTGACCGGGGTGGTGGTGGCGGCCTGCTCTCCCAGGATGCACGAACCGACGTTCCGCCGCGCTTGCGCGGAAGCCGGGCTGAATGGCTTCCTCTGCGAGATGGCGAACATTCGAGAGCACTGCTCGTGGGTTCACGAAAAAGGAGAGGAGACGACCCGGAAAGCGGCGGACCTGGTGCGGATCCTGGTCGAGAAGGTGAAGCGCAACCGCGCCTTGAGGCCCATCCAGGTACCGGTAACCAAGACAGCCCTGGTGCTGGGAGGAGGGATTGCCGGGATCCAGGCCAGTCTTGACATCGCCAACGCCGGGCAGAAAGTCATCCTGGTCGAACGGGGCCCCTCCATTGGCGGCCATATGGCCCAGTTGTCCGAGACCTTCCCCACCCTCGATTGCTCGCAGTGTATTCTGACTCCCCGGATGGTCGAGGTCGCTCAGCATCCGAACATCACTCTTTTGACTTATTCAGAGTTGGAGAGCCTGGACGGTTTCATCGGCAATTTCAAAGCACGAATCCGAAAGAAAGCTAGAAAGGTCGACGAGAAGCTCTGCACCGGATGCGCCATTTGCATGCAAAAGTGTCCGCAAAAGAAGATCCCGAGCGAATTCAATGCCGGGATCGGCACGAGGACGGCGATTTATGTTCCATTCCCGCAGGCCGTTCCTAACAAACCGGTCATCGACACTGAGAATTGCCGCTACTTCAAGACCGGGAAGTGTGGGATCTGCCAGAAGCTTTGCCCCGCGCAGGCGGTTCGTTTCGACCAGGAAGACGAGATCATCGAGGTCGATGTGGGGGCCATAGTCTGCGCCACCGGATTCGACGTCGTCAACACAGATTTCTTCCCGGAATACGGCTACGGTCTCTACCCGGATGTGATTACCGGTCTTCAATTCGAGAGACTGGCCTCCGCCTCGGGACCGACGCTTGGAGAGATCCGCCGTCCTTCCGACGGGAAAGTGCCTGAAACAGTGGTTTTCCTGGCGTGCGCCGGATCCAGGGACCGCGCCAAGGGCATCGAATACTGCTCCAAAATCTGCTGTATGTATACCGCCAAGCACGCCATGCTTTACAGGCACAAGGTACACACCGGCAAGGCCTATGTCTTTTACATGGACATCCGTGCAGGCGGAAAGATGTACGATGAGTTCGTCCGGCGCGCCATCGAAGAAGACGGGGCTCTGTACATACGCGGCCGGGTTTCGACGATTTACGAGCGCGACGGCAAGCTGATTGTGAAGGGGGCGGACACGCTGCTCGGAGGCGAGCCGATCGAGATCAAGGCGGATATGGTCGTTCTTGCCACCGCCGCTGTCGCTAACCCGGGTGCTGAGGAACTGGCTCAGAAGCTGCACGTCAGCTACGATGCGCACAACTTTTTCGCGGAAGCTCACCCCAAGTTACGGCCGGTTGAGACCAATACGGCCGGGATTTATCTGGCGGGCGCATGCCAGGCCCCGAAAGACATTCCCGAATCAGTGGCGCAGGCCTCCGGAGCAGCGAGTAAGGTTTGCGGCCTTTTCTCGCAGGATCAGCTATCCCGGGAACCTCTGATCGCCAGCGTGCATCGGACGGCGCCGCCCCTGTATTCCATCTGCACTGGGTGCTTCCTGTGTGAGTCGGTCTGCCCCTATCGGGCGATCGAGAGAGAAACGATAACGACGCGCGACGGGAAACCGATTAAGACTGTAGCACGCGTGAATCCCGGATTGTGCCAAGGGTGCGGCACCTGTGTCGCCGTCTGCCGGGTGAAAGCCATCGACCTGGACGGTTATTCCAACAGCCAGTTGTACGCCGAGGTGCGGGCACTGGCTTAAGTAAGGGAGTTTCGAATGTGATGCTTCAGAGGTGTGGAGGAATCGGGCAGATTATCCGCGTTATCGGTGTGATCCGTCTTATCCGTGGGCGCCCTTTTCCCACGGATAGCGCGGATAACACGGATTACGCGGATAGGTGCACCGATCTTTTCACACCTTCTGAGGACTTACATCGACTCCTGGAATCGGATCGATCATGAGCGAGTTTGAACCAAAAATAATCGCTTTTGTATGCAACTGGTGCACCTACGCCGGGGCAGACCTGACCGGCACCAGCAGGATGAAATATGCCCACAACGTTCGCGTGATTCGCACGCCCTGCACCGGTCGTATTGACTACATGTTGATTCTGAAAGCCTTTGCGGCAGGGGCCGATGGCGTTATCGTCTCCGGCTGCCACCCTGGGGACTGCCACTACACATCGGGTAATTATCACGCACGCCGCCGGTGGATGGTTTTTCGTTCCCTGCTCGACTTCCTGGGTATCGACGTGGAGCGTATTCGTTTCACCTGGGTGTCAGCCGCCGAAGGAGCCAAATGGGCCGAAGTGGTCAACTCGACGGTTGCCGCCATTCGTCGCCTGGGTCCGTATGACGAATACCGACAGCTGCAGGACAAAGGGATTGATTCAAGTTTTGTAGCGCCTGCCAACGAACCAGCAAGCTCGAACGAAGCGACAGGCACCAGGATGTGAATGATTCAAGCTATGGAAACACTACGAAAACGCGCACAGGAACTGCTCGAAACAGGGACTGTGCAGTTGATTATCGGGTACGCCGAAGGTTCAAACGGCCGAGTCCGTCCCCTTTTTGCGCGGCGTACTGAAGACCTCGAAAACCTGGTCATCGATGAGCGTTGTTCGCTCAACCTCGCCGTCTATCTCCGCAAGCCGGAGGTCAGGGCTTTGGGCAAGCCGGGAATCGTTGCCACTTCGGCGGTTCTACGAAGCATTCTCCAACTGGCGGCAGAGAATCATTTAAATGGCTTGGAACCGCTTTACTTGGCGCTAGACGGGAGTGGGGAGGTCGTTGAATTGACGACGCCGGATCAGATTGCCGCGCACTTGGCAAAGTTGGGTCCTGCCGCCCCTCAGTTTTCGACAGTCGACCTTGAGGGTATGGACCGAGCGGCACGGTTCGGCTTTTGGCAAAACGAGTTCGATCGGTGCATTCGGTGCTACGCATGCCGGGCGAGCTGCCCGATGTGTTACTGCGACCAATGCCTGGTCGAATGCAACCAGCCACAATGGATCCCGGTTCCGGCTCACGCCGTGGGGAACTTGGAGTGGCACATTTCAAGAGCCATGCATTTGGCAGGCCGGTGCGTCGAGTGCGGCGCCTGTACCGCGGCCTGTCCCGTCGGGATTCCCCTAAATCTAATAAATCACCATCTCGCCGATCTGATTGAAAAGAAATTCGGCGGGCGAGCCGGGACCAGCGTCAATCTTGATTATCCCCTTTCCGTCTTCCGCGCTGACGATCGCGAAGACTTTATCAAGTAAACATGACTGAGACGAAATTACTCAGAAAAGAATCGCTCGGGCCGCTGCTGCAACGACTTCGACAGGGCGGACGACGCATTGTTGCTCCCTGCCAGGCGGGGCAAACTAACACCGTTTGGTTTCGTGAAGTGGATGGTGACGAACAAATCGACTTGGAACGGTTTACCGTCGCTTCCGCCAAATCGGTTGTTTTCCCCATAGTTGAAGAAATCCTCAAGTTCAAGACCATTGGCCGGCAGGTCACGATACAAAACGGGACCCCCCGCGTCGAGTCTACCGTGGTCGTCGGGCTGAGGCCTTGTGACGCCCGGGGTCTGGAAGTCCTTGACGCGGTCTTCCTGGGCGAACCCCAGGATCTCTTCTTCCGTAAGAGACGGGAGGCGACGACGCTGATAACACTCAGTTGCTCCAAGGCCGATGAAAACTGCTTTTGCACCTCGGTAGGCGGTGGCCCGGGAGACACGCGGGGGAGCGATCTGCTACTGACACCAGTCCAGGACGATCGGTTCCTGGTAGAAGTTCTTACCCCAAAAGGCGCCCAAATCGTGGAGGTCGGGGCTGAACTTTTTGAGGCCGTCGAAGCAGACGCTACGCAAGTTCCGAACAAGGAGCGTTTCCTGGCGTCAGTGCCGGTCCGTTTTTCATTGTCTGACGTCGAGGCCAAACTCCCGCGCCTTTTCGATCGTGAAGAGTTCTGGCACGAGCAGTCGTTGGCCTGCCTGGGATGCAGTACTTGCGCGTTCGTCTGCCCGGCATGCAGCTGTTTCGATATACAGGATGAAGGCGCCTTACATGGCGGCAGGCGGCTCCGATGCTGGGATTCCTGCGGCCAGAAGTTGTTCACGCTGCATGCCTCGGGACACAACCCGAGAAGCATTCAAAGCCAGAGATGGCGTCAGCGCATCATGCACAAGTTCTCATACCTTCCGGATCGGAGCCGGATAACGCCCGATGCAGCGGGGAGGCCTGGCGTCTTCGGCTGTGTCGGCTGCGGGCGCTGTTCCCGCGCCTGTCCGGCCGGCATGAACATCATCGAGCGATTGACTGCGATTGCAGAGGCCGAATTATGAGCGTTCAGAATGGGAATAATGTGTACCAGCCGTACCTGATGAGGATCGAGCGCGCCATTGACGAAGCGCCCGGAATCAGGACTTTCCGGCTACGGTTCGAGGACGAAGAGGCAGGGGCGAATTTTCGCTTCAAGGCCGGACAGTTTGGCGAATATTCTGTTTTCGGAGAAGGCGAATCGACTTTTTGCATAGCCTCCTCACCCACGAGGACCGGCTATGTGGAGTGCACTTTCCGGCGGGTGGGCCGGGTGACTTCCGCGCTGGCGGCCCTGGATGAAGGAGACGTCATCGGCTTTCGAGGACCTTACGGCAACACCTTTCCAATCGAGGAGTGGACGGGGAAGAACCTGCT
>DAOTAI010000290.1:0-6620 GCA_035593865.1 Acidobacteriota bacterium | reverse complement strand
GTCAAACGCGCGACAAAGTCACCCCCGGAACTTCAGCGCTCTTCCTTATGTCCAAAACAATGGCCGCAGACCGGGTCGTTGGAGAGCTCCGAAACTTGAATCCGGAACTCGTCACCACAAACCTTTCAACCGAGCAGGAAGACCGGCTGCGCGAGCTCTTTGCAGACGCTCAGGTTCCCGTGTAGAGATGGTGCCGGTGCTTTTGTCTCACGGGTTTTCTCGTATTTCGGCCCCTTCGGGGCATAAGCGCCATTTGATGCTGTATTCCTTCCCTGGAAGGGAAGAGCAAATCGCCGAGGTTATCCACTTGCTGTTCCCCTTCAGGGAACCGGTTGAAACGAAAATCGAATGTCCCAGGGTACCTGAAAAACGGTACCCTGGGCTATCTTGCCTTGTCCCCTTCGGGACAAAAAACCAAGCCGTATTTGAGCGCTTATGCCCAGAACTGTCAAGGATGTGTCCGGATAAAGTGTCAAGGATGTCTTAGTTCGTACATTGCAAAAGGCCCAGGGTTAGCCCGTTTCTTGGGCCTACCCCGGGTTGCAGTCATGACACCCTTACCCGATGGGTTGTCATCAGGCGAATGCCTTCGTCCCACAGGGCGAGTTCGTGGACGTGGAAGCTCCCGCGGTACTTCTCGATGTCAGATCCCAGAGCGACAGAAGGGGCGGAGCACAAGAGAACGTCCCCCCGTGCACCGATCCAATCCCGGTGACGGTGGCCGTGCAAGATGACGACGCGGGAAGCATGGGGCGCGATCGCCGCCAAAAGATCGGATGCATTGACGAGAGCTAGACCAATTCGGTCACGCAAATTTATCGAGGCGACGGGGTACTCCACTACCTGATGATGCATCAGGATGATCCAGGAACGGCCGGAGTAATTTCGGAGGATTGCCTTCAGGGCGTCCAAGTGCGAGGGATGAATCACACCGATTGCATTCGTCAGCGAGAAATGGCTGGGGGCATTCGAGTCGAGCAGAATCAGTCCGTAACCTTCTCCGTCGGGCGCAATCTCGACCAACGGAAAGATAGCTGTCCAAGTTTTCGCAACCTCCCGGCGCCCGCGCATCGTTCCCTGCTGTGCTAGCTCACGGAGTAGCTTCCATCGCCTCCCTTCTCGCAGATAGTCCTTTAGCGTCGGCCCCAGTGTCCCAGAGGAGCGGTCTACGAGGCGTGCCCGGTGACCCTGAATATCGTCCAGCGCAACGACCACCCGAAGCTTCCGCAGTGCCAGCCCGGAACTCCACGGCAAATCGAGACGAGCCGGATTAGTGCGGTCGACGATGTTGACGTCATGGTTGCCGGGAACAAACGACAGGCGCGACCGAAGAGTCGGGTACATCCGAAGGAGATCGAGGAACTCCGCCCATTCGGCACGCGTCCCTGCATCGGTCACATCGCCAGTGACCAGGATGCGGTCCACTGGAGTCGCATCATGGATCGCAACTAGTTTACGCAGCGCGTTCCGGAAGGATCGATTACCACGCGGGCCAAGCGTTCCCGACTCCATACGGTAGCCGTATCGATCACCCACAACGTGCAGATCCGACAAGTGCGCCACGCGCAGCCGTGAGAAAGCCGCCGGTAAAACGTTCGGTGTCCAATCGACGACGGGGTCACCAGACCCGAACTCGAGCCAGGCCCAATAAATGGCCTCGAACACAGTCGATATGCCGATGATGATGACTGCGTTGCCCAGCGCCGCTTTCAGTGCCGGCCCAAACCGGACTTCGTCTCCGGTAACGAGCTTGAGACCGATTGAAAGCTCGACAGTTGCGGCAAGCGTCAGGCCGGCTCCAGCGAACAACAGTGCTGCGAGTATCGTACTTATTCGCCGTCTGCTACTCAGTTGCTCCTGTGTGGCCGATGCGCCAGCGACAAGTTCGACAATTGTAACGAGCAGTTCTCGCAGGGCAACAAAGATGGGAAGCACGAGGGCGAAATGAAGGTGGCGCAATCTGGCGAAAGCGGCTTTCAGTAACGGCCGGCCAATCCACAGGGCCACTCCCAGAAGTACCGCCAGCAAGGCAAGCGCAAAAATGATCGAGGTGTCGGCGACAGCCGTGGTCTGGTAAAACATTCGGCCATAAGTCACAACAATGGACGGCGCTATGCCGACGAGCAATGCCGGTAGGGCGACCAGGGCAAAGAACCCGATTGGCGCCTTCAGGTAGTTCAGTTCGAATACCGCGGAGAGCACGAGACTTCTGAAACCGCGGCCATAGGGACTTGAGCGATTGTCGTCGTCATCTCCGCGCCGCAGATTCCAAATCCGCAAAACGCTCATTTCCTTGTGCCCTCGCTCCATCAAAATTCTCGGGCGCAAGCACTTCCACGAGTTTCAGGCGGGCGGTCACGGCGACGGATTCAGCAGCTGCAGATGCACGGGACAGTCGCGGCCTGCCGAGGAACATGGCGTGCCGGTTCGCACTCGCTTCGACGCTTTGGATGCTTTAGATCGGGTGGCTTTATTCTAACATCCGGTTCCTGCAATCTAATACGTTGCCGCTGAAAATGCAGAGTTCGTTCAGCTCCGGCCGCGTTCAGTGCTTTTAGTACTTGGGAGTACTTTACGACACCGTTACAATCATATACCGTCTAGCACGAGGCGAATTATGGCTACGATCAGGGAAATTGCGCGGCGAGCCAACGTTTCCGTGGCGACCGTATCAAACGTAATTAACGGAGGAGTGCGGGTAAGTCCGAAATTAC
This sequence comes from Acidobacteriota bacterium, assembly GCA_035593865.1. Classification (GTDB taxonomy): domain Bacteria; phylum Acidobacteriota; class UBA6911; order RPQK01; family RPQK01; genus RPQK01. Next base: position 3,906 of record DAOTAI010000290.1, on the reverse strand, counting down.
GCCAGCGTGTTGAAGCGGCTATTAAGGAAATGGACTACCATCCGAATTACGTCGCCCGAAGCCTGAAAACGAACCGAACACGCCTGATCGGAATGGTCATCTCCGATATCACAAACCCCTTTTTCCCGCAGCTGGTCAGAGGCGCCGAAGAGGTCGCTCTCACCAATAATTACCTCCTGATCACGTTTAATTCCGACGATCGGGTCGACCGCGAAAAACGCATTCTTACGGTTCTTCGAAACCGCCGGGTGGATGGCATTCTTCTCGTGGTGGCACCACAGTCCGGCGAGCCAACCCACATCGCCAACGTCGTTCGCGCCGGAATACCGGTGGTCTGCGTGGATCGCCTGCCTGCGGGTATACCTGTGGATTCAGTGACGGTGGACAACACCGGTGGTGCCCGGGAATGCATTGAGCACCTGCTTTCTCTTGGTCACAAGCGCGTAGCCATCGTGACTGGGCCTTGCGCCTTGCAGACCTCCCGAGAACGGCTCGCGGGTTACAAAGCGGCATTGGCAGCCGCTGGATTGCCAATCGATCCGAGTTTGATTCGCGAGGGCGATTTCCGAGTTGAGGGAGGCTATAAACTGGGGCGCGAACTCCTTGAGCGACCGGATCGCCCGACCGCCCTGTTCGTCTCAAACAACACCATGGCCCTTGGCCTCCTGAAAGCGGTTGAGGACCTTCGCCTGCGCTGTCCCGAGGACATCGCCATCGCGATTTTTGACGACCTGCCATTCCTGTTCGCTTTTCGGCCTCACCTGACTGCGGTGTCGCAGCCGGCTTACGAGATCGGCCAGAAAGCAGTGGAATTGTTGCTTCGCCGGATCGAAGGTCGGGAGCAGAGCGGGGAACCGGTCTCCATCCGGCTGAAGACCGAGCTGAAGATCCGTGAATCGACTGTGGGAGAAATTAAAGCCTGGCAGACAAGCTGAGCCGGAGTCTGCATGGAAGATTCCGACCGGAACTTCTGCCCGGATCCGGCTCTGCTCGCTCTAATTACAACTCGCGATAAACCTGTCCAGGTCTTCTCGCGTCGGTAAGGATGGTTGAGCTCCGAGGCGTGTCGCGGAGCAGGCGCCGGCCAGGTTGGCGAACCGAACCGCGGAGGCCATATCCCGGCCCTCAGCCAGGGCAACGGCTAGCGCGGCATTAAAAGAGTCACCAGCACCGGTCGTATCAACTGGAGTAATAGCCGCCGTTGGAACGCCACTTTCTCCTTCCGCTCCGGAGAGGAAGGCGCCGGCGGCGCCTCGGGTAATGACCACTGTTTCCACCCCTTGCTGCCTGAGAACACACGCCGCCAAGGCCCACGAGTCCTCTCCAGAAACCCGAATTCCGGCAAGATGCGTGGCCTCGGTTTCGTTGGGGGTGAGTACATCAACCCGGCGCAGCAACCGTTCCGGTAAGCTTTGCGCGGGAGCCGGATTGAGAACAACCCTGGTTCCAGCGCCAGCCGCCAGTTCCGCGGCCGCTTCCACCGTCTCAAGTGGAATTTCCAGCTGAACGAGGAGGACGTCGGCCTGCTCAATGGCGGAGCGAGCGCGTCGCACATCATCCGGAGAGAGCCGACTGTTTGCTCCTGGCGCCACTGAGATGCAGTTCTCACCCTTCTCGTCCACCATGATCAGGGCGACACCTGAAGGCTCGGCCGGATCGATCGCTATGAAGCGAGTGTCGATTCCTTCTTTCTCAAAGTTCGCCAGGGCGTCGCGTCCAAAAACATCATTTCCCACCCGGGCAACAAACGTAACACTTGCGCCCAGCCGGGCAGCAGCGACAGCCTGGTTGGCGCCTTTCCCACCAGCGGCCATGACGAATTTGCCGCCAAGAATCGTTTCGCCCGGCGCCGGGATTCTGCGTGACTGAACCACCATGTCGGTGTTTGAGCTTCCCACTACCACAATTCGGGCTTCGCTCATCGGAACACCACCAGACTGTCTATCCCCACGCGGCTGCCACTGGATTCCCCGTATGGCTCGCCCAGGACTCTCAAACGAACGGTATGTTTTCCCGCCTTCAGGCCAAACCCGTGCCAGACCGATTCACTCCCGCGGTATCCCTGGGGATCGTCCGAATAGACATCGAGCGACCGATCCAGCTTCCCATCCAGGTAGACTTCAATCTTGCCCCCGTCCGGCAGGTAAGGTCCGACGATAATCGCGCCGGTTCCGTCGAAGGAGATCTCCGCCTCAGCCCCTGTCTCGACCGCTGTCTTTGTCTTGGAACGCTCCCGACCCGTTTCCACGGTCCAGTTTCCCTTCCACTTCCAGCGCGGGTCGTCGCTTTCGATCTTCTCCACGGGACTTCCGTAGTCGTCCCACACCTTGAGCCGAAGCGGTTTCGGTTTCTGTACCGCGATATACACGCGATCTCCTTCCACCCGGCCCCCGGTGCGCTTGATTAACTCCAGTGCGCGCTTCTCGGTGCTTTCAACGATTCCAGGAAATGTGAAGTCCGTGTAGTCGAACTTCTTGTCGGAGATCTCGTCCAAGCCGGCCTTCCAGACATCGGGAATCGCGTTATATCCCAGCATGACCCCCAGAATGCCGGCAGCACTCGACGGATTGCAGTCCGAATCCTGACCCGCCCTGGTTGAAATCTCCATGGTCTTGCCAAAGTCTCCTTTCCCAAACAGGAGACCAAGAGCTATGTACGCGCCGTTGAGCTTGGCGTCGATGTTGAAATCGCTCAGAGCCCCCTCGGGACACGGGTCACGCCGATCCCATTTGTCCTGTATCAGCTGCCAGGTCTTTCGCCAATCGTTTGGATCCGCCTTGTACCATTTGAGGACATCGGCAATGAGGCGACCGTACGGACTGTCGGCCGGGATGGAAGCCAGTCCGGCTTCGACTATTTTCGTAACATCCTTTTCGAAAAACGCCGCGCTGTACATGCCGGACACGAACATTCCCCCATAGATCCCGTCTCCATAATTCATGACCCGACCGGCACGCTCGGCAATCTTGTTGGCTGCCTGAGGCATCCCCGGCGCCATCAACCCGATGAAATCAGCTTCGATTTGGAAGTCGATGTCGTTCGTATGGACGTTATAACGGGGGGTACCGGACTGATCGGCCGAAACCCCTCGGCGCAAGGCCCGCCGAGCGGCCAGGTTGGCGTGCCATAGGGCGTACTTCGACTCCTTGAACATCTCGCCGAAGTCTGCTGTGGTGGCATCCAAGCCTTTTTCGTCCAGCACTTTCGCGAAGGTCATGTCGACGTAAAGGTCATCCTGGTGGATCGCGTTGGCAAGCCGCTCCGGTCCCCAGGGCGGGAGCTCGCCTTCGATTATCTTCCCCTTGGATCTGAATTCAGTCGGCGCGCCGTAACTCACGCCGATAATCTGACCAGCCCAGCCGCCCTTGATCTTGTCGCGAAGCTCCAGGAGCGAAATCTCTTTCAGGCGAGCCGCGAAAAGCGGCGCCGCGACGAGGACCAGTAACGACAAGGAGAAAGCAAAGAATCGAAGCCGGCTGATTCCCCTTTGTTTATTTACCATTTGCCGTTTTCCATTTGCCATTTTTAATCCCTCAGTTTTCTGGTTGGAGGTCCGTCAGGACTGACGCGTCGATAGAAAATCGAGAACGACATCATCGAGGCCCGGAGAACTCTTGGACTTTGGTGAAAACATCCATTTCCGGCAAGTTTCGGCACGCCGGAGGCGTGCCGCATGTTTCTGGGGAGTGGTGGGTTTCAATCCGCCCCGTGAAAAGCGCGGTGCGGATTCGAAACCCACCTAGACTACTATGATTACGGCTTACTAGAAATAAATCTTCAAACCGAGCTGGATAATGCGCGGTTCACGTGCCCAGGTAACCTGTCCAAACTGGGAATTCGATCGTCCGTCAAAGCCGGTATTGATGCCTCCCCATTGAGTGTGGTTGAACAGGTTGAAGAATTCGC
>DAOTAI010000289.1:0-6636 GCA_035593865.1 Acidobacteriota bacterium | reverse complement strand
GCCTATGACCGCGGGCTGCTTGACAAAGGCATCGACTTCAACCCCGGACCAGAAATGTGCCCAGGTCAGGATCAGGGCCAGGGCGATATTCATCAGCGGTCCGGCTACAGCGACGGCAAAACGATGGAGCTTGGGACGGGAGAGAAATTCATCGGGACTTCCCGAAAGCTCTTCTTCATAGCTCTCCCCTGCCATTTTTACATATCCGCCCAAAGGCAGAATGCTTACCCGGTAATCTGTTTCACCTCGCTTGAAACCAAAGATTCTGGGACCAAACCCGAGTGAGAAGACGTCAACCCGGATTCCCAGCAGTTTGGCCACCAGGTAGTGTCCCAGCTCATGGACGAAGATCATGACGCCGAGAACGAAAATGAAGGCGAGAATACTGCGACCGATATCGTTTAAGATTTCCAAAAGCTTTTTGCCTCCTGGTTAGTGCTGATGCTGGGTATACTGCCTTGCGGCCTTCTCATTCTCATGTGTCTTTAGACGGCTTGTCAAACCTTAGAGTTTCATATCTTTCCTTGGCCGGCGCCCGACTTGCGAGAGACCCGGCCAGAATAACAGGCCGGCGCACAAGGCGATGCCTGAAAGGCCTGTAACCTGAATTTATCTGTGAGCCATGTTTTCAACGACCGCTTGGGCGCGGCGCCTGGCTTCCCGGTCGGTCTCGAGCACCGTCTCGAGATCCGAGGGTTCGACCGGCTGATGATCTGCCAGAACCTGTTCGATAATCTCCGGGATTTCAGTAAACGACACCTGTCTTTTCAGGAAGCAGTCGACCGCTACTTCGTTTGCGGCATTCAGGACCGCAGGATAACTCTGTCCTTTTTCAAGCGCCTGGCACGCCAGTTTCAGGCAGGGGAATAGATCAAGATCAGGCGGATAGAACTCCAAAGGCCCGAGCCTGGTGAAATCCAGGCGGGGAAGGGCGGAAAACCATCGCTCGGGGTAGGTTAGCGCGTAGAGCAGGGCGGACCGCATGTCCGGAACATTCATCTGCGCGAGAACTGCACCGTCGACAAACTCCACCATGGAATGAACGGTTGACTGGGGATGAATGATCACGCTGATCTGATCGGGGGCTACGCCGAAAAGTTGGTGCGCTTCAATTACTTCAAGTCCCTTGTTCATCAGAGTGGCGGAATCGATCGTAATCTTTGGGCCCATTCGCCAGGTCGGATGGTTGAGCGCCTGCTCGACCGTAACATTCTCCAGCTGCGACTTGCTGTATCGGAAGAAGGGCCCGCCGGAAGCAGTCAGCACCAGCCGCGCCACCTGGCTGCAACTCGTTCCCTGGAGGCATTGATGAAGCGCCGAATGCTCGCTGTCCACAGGAAGCAGCTTAACGTTGCGGCTCGAGACCGTCTTCATAACAAGATCCCCGGCAGCAACCAGGGTTTCCTTATTGGCGAGCGCGATGTCCTTACCGGCGAGGACCGCGTTGAAGGTGGGAATCAACCCGGCTGCCCCGGCAATAGCGGCGATTACCGCATCAACGTTACTATGGATCGCTGCTTCCGTGATGCCGGTCAAACCGGACGCGACCTGGATTCCAGGCAGGCTCTCGGCCAGGTCCGAGGCAGCGTCTTCCGCCTGCAGCGCAACCAGTTCCGGTTGGTACCTGAGCGCCTGCTGATAGAGCAGTTTGGCGTTTGCCCGCGCCGCCAGGGTCACAACCTTAAATTGGTCCGGAAACATGTCGACCAGGCTAAGTGCGCTTTGGCCGATTGAACCGGTAGAGCCAAGAATTGCCAGTTTCTTCATGATGCCAGAAGCGACATTCTCAGCAAGTAGTAGCTGGGAAATGCAAAAAGAAGACTATCGATACGATCCAGCATGCCGCCATGCCCGGGTATCAGGTTCGAACTATCCTTGATGCCCGCGCCCCGTTTCAGCACCGACTCAAACAGATCTCCCATCGTCCCGAATACACCCAGAACGACGCCTGTGATGATGGCCGCAGATATCCGCCAGGAGGGCAGCAGAAAGTGAGCGTACAGAGGGACTGTAAGAGCCGCGGCCAGGAATCCGGCCAGGTACCCTTCCAGCGACTTGCCGGGGCTGATTTTCGGGGTAATTTTGTGCCGCCCCCACAACCGGCCCGCAAAATACGCAGCCGCATCGGTCATCCAGATTGTCACCAAAATCAACAGAAGTTCCTTCGCATAGTCCTTCTGAAGAAGACCAGCGATTGACAGTGGCACACCCAGATAGATCAAGGCCAAAACGTTTCCAGCCACCGAGGCAAAACCCGTTTTCATGTCACGAGTCTGAAAAACGCATGAGACCAGAAGCAACAGTATGGTGGCAATGAAGTAACCGAGGACCCACCGCTCAGCGTACGCCCAGACCCACGGTAATCCGAGAACCATCGGGGCAGTCAACCAGTAAGCGGTAGCTCCGTTTTTGCTTACGAGATTCAGGAACTCCCAAAGGGTGAGGAGCAGGATGAGGTCCATCAGGACAAGAAAAGCTGGCCTGGGCAGATAGAAAATCGAGGCCAGCACGATTGGGATCAGTATCGCGGCGGTGAGAATGCGACGAGTCATCGGGTATTGGCGACGGACGCGGGCCTTAGTCCTCCGTAACGACGCTCCCGCCTTTGGAAATTGAGAACGGCCTCCAGCAGATGAACCGGTCGAAAATCAGGCCAAAGAACGTCGGTGACGTATATCTCCGAGTAGGCAATCTGCCAGAGGAGAAAGTTGCTGATTCGCATCTCTCCGCTGGTCCGAATCATCAAATCCGGATCCGGCAGCCCGGCGGTGTAAACGTTTTCGCTCAAGTCGCGTTCAGTAATCGGTTCTTTCCTGTCGGACGCAATAATCCTGTTAACGGCATCCACGATCTCCAGCCGGCCGCTGTAGTTCAGTGCAACCACCAGCTTCATGCCACGGTTGTGTGACGTTGCCGTTTCAACATCTCTCAGTTCTTTCTGAACCGAGGGTGAAAGCTCGTGAATCCGCCCGATGGCCTGGAACGAGATCCCGTTCTCCTGCAGCGTATGCAGTTCACGGCGCAAGTAATCCTCCAGGAGGCTCATGAGAGTCCCAACCTCGCTGGCCGGTCGTTTCCAGTTTTCTGCTGAAAAAGCATATAGCGTAAGGACCGGAACACCGAGTCTTGCCGAAGTCTCAACCACTGCCCGAACAGCCTTTGATCCCTCTCGATGCCCCGCCACACGAGGAAGGCACCGGCTCTCGGCCCATCTACCGTTGCCATCCATGATCACGGCAATGTGTCGCGGGAGTTTCGCGGGGTCAAGCTGGGATAAAAGCTGCCATTCGCGGCCTGAAGGCTCAATAAACCCTTCAAACCGCTCCAAGAGATCCGACATAACTGGCTTGTAACTTTATCACAGTGCCGATTGGTGGGAAACAGACATTGGTTCGGAAGTGTGCCCGCCGGCGATCTGTGCCACCCGCGAGTACTGGCGAATCATCTGTACCACACCTTCACCAGGTACAGCCCCTCAGGCGGCGCCGTAGGGCCGGCCTGTTTCCGGTCTCGTGATTCGAGAATGCGGATCATGTCCGACGGGCTTCGTTTTCCCCTTCCAATCTCGAGTAAAGTGCCCACGATATTTCGTACCATATGGTGCAGGAAGCCATCGGCCTCGATTGTATATCGAATGTGTCTACCGCGGCGAACCAGCCTGGAGACAGCCACCGTGCGGCGGAAGTCTTTGACTGCGCTGGAGGCCGCCGCAAATCCTCGAAAATCGTGCCGTCCCACGATCAGCCCCGCCGCCTGAATCATCGCTTCCAGGTCCAGGGCGACGGGTACCTGGCAAACGAGTCCGCAAAGAAAAGGCGGCAGGACTTGGCCGTTGAAAATACGGTAAACGTAGCGTTTTCGCACGGCCTGTTTCTGGGCGTGAAAACCAGACGGAACCACTCGTGCCGAGGCGATACGAATATCGGGGGGCAGGATCGCATTGAGCGCCCGCTGCAGCCGGCGCGCCTCCATCTGCTTGTGGAGTCGAATCTGAGCCACTTGGCCAAGTGCATGAACGCCTGAATCGGTCCGTCCCGCCCCGATCACTGAAACGGTTTCTCCCGTCAACCGGCCCAGGGCTTCCTTCAAGGTGCCCTGAACCGTCCGTTGATTCCTTTGTATCTGCCACCCCGCATAGCGCGTACCGACGTATTGGATAGTAAGTTTGTAACTGGTCATCTGGGTGGCTCTGAAAGATGTACAGCAGCAGATTCTAATACAGATACCCATTGGATTTTTGAAGAAGAGGTTCTGGTTGCCGTGCTAGAATATTTTCCGCACTGAGACTCTGTTAGATCGAGGAGATCCTCTTATATGTCAGGACATTCAAAGTGGCATTCGATAAAACATAAAAAGGCAGCGGCGGACGCAAAACGGGGAAAGATCTTTACTAAATTGATTAAGGAAATGAGTGTGGCGGCGCGTATCGGCGGAGGTGATATCGATTCAAATCCCCGGTTGCGGACGGCGGTGGCCGCGGCGAAAGCGGTGAATATGCCACTGGACAACATCAAGCGCGCCATCATGAAGGGAACCGGCGAACTGCCCGGCCAGGCCTACGAGGCAGTTACCTACGAAGGCTACGGCCCGGGTGGGGTTGCGGTTCTGGTTGAGACGCTGACCGACAACAAGAATCGGACAGTGGCTGAAGTCCGTCACCTGTTTTCGAAACATGGCGGCAACCTCGCCGAAACCGGCGCCGTCCAATGGATGTTCGAACGGAAGGGTTATATCTCGGTCAGCCGCGATAAGGTGAGCGAAGACCGGCTGATGGAAATCGCGCTTGAAGCAGGCGCCGACGATCTGCAAACCGAGGAATCCGCTTATTCCATCTATACCTCTTTCGAGAATTTTGAGAGCGTCAAGGAAGCTCTCCAGGCAGCCGGTATCGAGCCTGATTCCGCTGAACTGACCATGCTGCCCCAGAACGGGGTTCGTCTCGAGGGTAAGAAAGCGGAGCAAATGCTGAAGTTGATGGAGAGCCTCGAAGACCACGACGACGTCCAGAACGTCTACGCGAACTTCGACATCGACGAAGCCGAGATGGAAGCCATCGCGAACGGGTAGAAACGAAGGGGCGCCTGCTGAGATCCGCGAGTTAACGAGCGCACAGCTCCAGCCCGATCTAAAAGACCGGCCCAGGCCAGGCTACAGACCGGGATTGCTCATCCGAGCCCGGGCGTCCGAATACTCCGCAGTTCGACGTCGGGAAGCTACCCACTGGCGCTCGTCACCCTTCTCCCTTATGATCCCCGCATGATCATCATCGGAATTGACCCTGGAAGCCGAAAAACGGGGTACGGGGTCATTTCTCTTGAGGGGAATCATTGTCGTTGCCTGGAGTACGGCGCTATCCGCCCGCCAAATGTGGCGTTTCCCGAGCGGCTCAGGCTGATTCATGCAGAACTGACTGATCTTTTGGCCCGCCACACGCCCGCCGCAGTTGTGGTGGAGGAGATCTTTCATCACGCCAACGTGCAAAGCGCGCTTTTGCTTGGACAAACCCGCGGTATCGTGATTCTTGCGGCGGCGCAGGCAGGTGTTCCGCTCGCCGAATATTCCGCCTTGCAGATCAAGAAATCCGTAGTCGGATACGGCAAGGCTGACAAAACTCAAGTCCAGTTGATGGTGACAAAGCTTCTCAACCTGAAGAACAAGCCGAAACCGCTGGACGCGTCCGACGCCCTGGCCATGGCCCTTTGCCACGCCTTTAACAAAGGGCGATACCAGCATATCCCACTACGCGGTGGGTCTCGCCGGTAACGGCTCCGGAATGGGTGTGACCAATCAGGACCCCTTCTGACGCCCCGAGCTTCTTCGATGCTTCAATCGCAATAATGGTCGGGGCATAGCCGCACATCGAGATCCGTTCCCGTTTTACGGTTTCGTAGAGTTCCTTGCTGTCGAGTTGAATAATCCTGTCGATGGCCATCTCGTCTTTTCGAATCGTGACTTCGGCAGATTCGAAATGATTCATATCAGAGCTGCTGACCATCAGGACAGGATCTGACCATCTGGCGAGCATATCACCCAGCGCCAGGCCGAAATCAATCAAGGTCTCGTAAGAACCGGTGCCGATGCAGATCGGGACGAAGCGGAATTCGTTCTCGAGCAGGTACTGCAGAAAAGGTAGCTGGACTTCCAGCGAATGCTCGAAGCGATGTGCCGCGGGGCTTTCCTCGAGCGGAGGATAGGCTTCGCTGATTGCGCGAGCCAGATCCTGGTCGATGGCAGCCTCTCCAAGCGGCGTCTCCCACGCCCCTTCCGAGATGGTCGCGAGCGGAGCGCCCATACCGGTATGGTTGGGGCAGAGAATCACGAAACGGCGGGGCAAACGCACCACCGAGTAAACCTGACCGGCGAGCTGTCCGGAATACTGATACCCGGCGTGAGGAACGACTATGGCTTTTGCTGGCAGCCCGGATTCGGCTGCTTTCAGACCAAGGCCGTCAAAGAACGCGATCAGACGGTCCGGTTCGGCGGGATAAAAGGAACCGGCCACTGCGGCCTTTCGAATCATAGCGTCTTGGACCATAATTCTACCATGCGCAAAAACTACTTGTTACCGCTAATTATCCCCATCCTTGCTCTCGCCTTCGGGTGCGGCTCCTCCGAGGAAAGCGCACCGGAGAGTAA
>DAOTAI010000288.1:0-6654 GCA_035593865.1 Acidobacteriota bacterium | reverse complement strand
GTTCGCATCACCGACCCGGTCAAGCCCGCAAGCCCCGTCTTTTCGGCGGGTTCCAGCCGTGATCCTGTATGAACCAGAACCGAAGCTCGCACCAGCGGCAATTCATGATCCTCCAAAAGCATCAGGACGAGTCCGTTGTCCAAGACCAGTCTCGTCGGCTGGGGAATCTCAAAGTCGGCGATTGGCGGGTACTTGAGCTGATCGACTCGTGTGACCTGTGCGAGAACGCAGACAATCTGCATCAAACCAACAAGCCAGGCGATCATCTTCTGATTTCTGCTTTGCATTGAAAGACTCTCCTCTAGCGGCTGGCCGTCGATCCTGTGGTTGTCGTGTTCGAAGGTGCCTCAGTGACAATCATAGCCACCGTTCTGTTGGATTCCCTGAAGGTTTCGTTTGCCACTCTCCTGATGTCGGCCTTCGTGACTTTCTCTATCCTGTCGAGATATCTGAACAGTTCGCGCCAGTCTCCAAAAATCGCCTGGTATGTACTCAGCTGGTTCGCCAGCCCCTGGTTATCGTCAAGTGAGCGAATCAGGCTCGCCCGAGCCCGGGTCTTGAAACGCTCGAGCTCCTCGTCGCTCACTTCTTCGTTCTTCAGGCGATCAATCTCCCCACGAATTGCATCCCGAACCTGCTCGTTGGTGGCGTCTCTGGACGGAAAAGCATAAACGGCCCAAAGATGCGGATACTTGACTCCAGGAAAACCCGAAAATGAGGCGGTACTGACAGCGATCTTCTTGTCTCTGACCAAGGACCGGTAAAGCCTGGAAGTGCGCCCTCTCGAAAGAATGTCATCAATCGCGTCATAAACTACTTCATCCGGGTGCTTGACACTCGGTTTGTGATAGCCCTCGATATAAAACGGCTGCGCCGGGTCTTTCAGAATAACGATCTTCTCCGCAATCTGGGGAGGTTCAAGGGTTCGCAGCTCCGGCGGTTTTGGACCGCCCGGTATCCGGCCAAAATACTTCTCCAGGATCGGAATAACCTTCTCGGATTTCACCGCTCCGACGACTGCCGTCACCATATTTGATGGGACATAGTAGGTCTTGAAGAAGGCTTCCGCATCAGTCCTTGTAATCGCCTGCAGATCGCTCATGTAGCCGATAGTCGGATAGCGATACGGATGGGCCTGAAAAGCGGCGCCAATAAACAGCTCCACTATACGTCCGATCGGGTTGCTCTCGGTCCGCATCCGACGTTCTTCCTGCACCACCTCACGCTCTTTGTAGAATTCTCTGAATACGGGATGCAGGAAGCGCTCGGATTCCAGGTAGGCAAACAGCTCAAATTTGTTGGCTGGAAGAGAATAGAAGTAAACAGTTGAATCGGCTCCGGTTCCAGCATTCAGCCCGACGCCCCCTTCCCGGTCGATGATGTCGCCAAACTCATTGCTGATAACGAACCGTGCCGCTTCCTCCTGCTTCTGCTGGAAGGCTGTCAGTAATTCCTCGAGTCGTTTGGGATCCGGATCTGACGAGAGCCGTTCCTTCTGATAAGCCTGGTAAGCCGCTTCCACTTGTTCGAGGGCTTTTTTCTCAGCTTCGTAGTCCTTCGTGCCGATGTTTGGCGTGCCTTTGAACGCCATGTGCTCAAACATGTGAGCTAATCCGGTAATGCCGGGCACCTCCTGGACAGATCCAACATCCACATACGTGGAAAAGGAAAACACCGGGGCGACATCCCTTTCCAGGATGACAAACGTCCACCCGTTTTTCAGCTTATGTACTGTGGTTTTCGCCTCGAATGCTGCCAGATCTTGAGCGGTTGCGTTAGACAGGCCGAGAAGGCCCATAAACAGGCAGAAGATCGGACTGATTCTGATCATTTTCAGATTTTATCAGACAGCCAGCAGAGCCATCGCACCTTCCCTGTCATGGTTTACTTCTATAATCCTTACATGGCGCGGGTCCACGTTTTACCTGAAGTCTTGGCCCACAAAATCGCAGCCGGCGAGATCGTCGAGAGGCCGGCCTCGGTCGTTAAGGAGTTGCTAGAAAACTCCCTGGATGCGAAGGCCGGCAAGGTCGTTGTAGAGGCTGCCAATGGGGGAGTCAGCCGGATCTGTGTTCGCGACGACGGTATAGGGATGAGTCCCGACGATGCCCGCACCGCCTTCGAACACCACGCAACCAGCAAGATTTCAACGTTTGACGACTTGTCCTGTATCACGACCCTCGGATTCCGTGGCGAAGCCCTCCCGTCCATCGCCTCGGTCTCCCGATTGCGACTTCGAACGGTCGAACGTGTCGAAACTAGTCACACTCCGCAAGTCGGTACAGAAATCACGTTTGAAGGGGGGAATCTCAAGGCGGTTCGGGAAATCGCATGGCCCGTTGGAACGGAAGTCACCGTTGAAGACCTGTTTTTCAATGTGCCCGCACGGCGTAAATTCCTCAAATCAATCCCGACCGAATTGACGCACCTCACTCGACAGGTGATGTCGTACGCTCTCGCCTATCCGGAAGTTGAGTTTCAGTTCACACATCAAGGCCGGAACTTGCTGAACGCCACACCAGCCGTGGATCTGCGCGAGCGCGTCTATCAAGTTTTTGGCGACGAATTTCTGGCCAACCTGGTGGAACTCGACTTCAAGACAGATGGCGTGAGTGTTCGCGGTTTCGTATCGCTTCCGCACGAGCAGAGGAGCAATGCCGGGTCACAGTTCCTCTATGTCAACGGGAGGATGGTTCGGGACAGGGTTCTCAGTCATGCCATAAGATTCGCTTACCAGGACCTTATGCCCCCTTCCGCCTACCCCGTGGCGCTGTTGTTTGTCCACCTCGACCCGGCTGAAATTGACGTCAACGTCCACCCGTGCAAGACGGAGATTCGATTCCGCGACAGCAGCCGCGTTCATACGGCCATTTACCAGGCGATCGAGCGAGCGCTTCTTGCGGGCCGAGTGAATCTAACCGCCCTTTCCCGGCCGGTTCCTGGTGATCACCTTCAGCCGTTTCCAAACGCCGCCCTGTCGGATCACTCCATCCCCGCAAACCTCCAGGCTTCAGGCCGGTTCGAGGTCGGCGGAATCCGTCTGGAAAGCCCCTGCCAGCCTGGTCTTGTCGGCGGTGTCTACGGCGGGCAGCGGCCCTCCAGTCTTCCGAATTTGTCAGTTGGTCCCGATCCGCATGCTGACAACGCGATTCCGGAAACAGCGCACATCACTAGATCGCCGGTCGTCCTCGGTCAGTTCGTGGAGAGCTTTATTGTGGTTGCCGAAAGGGATTCGATCCTTTTGGTTGACCAGCATGTCGCCCACGAGCGAATTCTCTACGATCGGGCGCTCAAGACGATGGAAAGCGGCGAGACAGTGCCGCTTCAAAGACTGCTTGTCCCAGTGATGCTTCAGCTGGATCCGCAGCAGGCAGCCGTTTTTGAACACCTCGCAGAAGAGCTTAACCGAAACGGGTTTGAGGTTGATTGGTTCGGCAATCAGACGGCGATCGTCAAGGGAGTTCCGGCTGTCGCCGGACAATGCGATGCTCAGAAACTGCTGGAAGAGATTCTAAACAGTTTCAGGGCGCGCGAGTTCCAAGGCGACGAAAGCCCCGATGCTCTTCGACGGCTCCAACAAAAGCTCGCGATCAGTATCGCCTGCAGGGCCGCGATTAAGATAAACACGCCTCTTTCAAAAGAGAAGATGCAGTGGTTACTGGATACCTTAATGCTGTGCGACGAACCCTACACCTGTCCACACGGCCGTCCCATCGTGCTGCGGATATCGATCGAGGACGTCCTTAGGGGATTTAAGAGGATCTGATCGTCCGCTTTCCCCGTCCGTCGAATTCGCCGAAAATCCCCGGGGAATCAAAACTCCATCAGCTTTAGATCGTCAGCGACATGGAGGCTGGCCGCCGTCTCCTTCTTGACCTCGTCCGTGGCTACTCCAGGTCGGATCTCTTTCAGTACTAAACCCGTGTCGGTTACCTCTATAACACCTTTTTCGGTAATGATCTTGCTGACGCAGTGCGGGCGAAAGACGCGACTGCGGCAATTCCGTACAATTTTCGGATTCCCTTCGGCATCCGTCTGGGTGGTTAAAACGACCCATTTCTCAGCCTCGACATCCAGGTTGTAGGAACCGGGTCCGAGGCAGAGATCGCCCTCCTGGGAGACTTCCGCTGCTTCAACGACTGCGATTTTCAAAGCCGGAAGTCTGTTTCGGGCCTCGTCCAGCCGGAAAACCTCCGTGCCAGGCGGAACGATACTCTCCACCAACTCCGGTATGCCGCGCCCCAGCGCGACCCGCTGCTTTCCGATGATTTCTTTAACTGCACGTCGAACAATAACATCCTGAGGTTTCATAACCTACTTCCTTGCACTGCCTGAGGGTGAACTTACTTCGGAAGAAGCCGACAGGCGCAATGCCTGATCGAGGTCGTCGCACAACTCATCGACCGACTCGATCCCAACTGAGAGCCGTACCAGGTTTTGTGTCACCCCTGAATCCCTCAATTCCGCCTCGGACATCCCGTAGTGTGACGTCCAGAACGGTGAGGTAACCAGAGACTCAACGCCGCCGAGGCTGGTTGAGATCGGAATCATCCGCAGGCTATTGAAAAAAGTGCGGGTAGGCGGCCACCCGCCCCGAACCGAGAATGAAAGCACTCCCCCTCCGCCCCGCATCTGCCGGCGGGCCAGTTCATATTGGGGATGGGACTCCAGAAATGGATAATTGACCGCCTCAACCTGAGGGTGTCCCTCAAGAAACCTGGCAATACGCAAAGCATTATCGTTCTGCTTCTGGACGCGCAGGGCCAGGGTTTTTGCCCCGCGGATCAGCAGGTAAGCGGCCGAAGGATCCAGCACCGCTCCAAACCAGCGGCGAAACTGTGCGATCCGGTCGATCAACTCCCGCCTGGCGACAATCACCCCGGCAGTGACGTCCGAATGTCCACCCAGATACTTGGTCGCGCTGTGAACTACGACGTCCCACCCCAACTCCAGCGGCTTCTGATTCCAAGGACTCGCAAATGTGTTATCCAGGATGCTGGTAATACCCCGTTCCCGGGCAAAATCTGCGGTGTCCTTCAGAGGCAGCAGACGCAACGCGGGATTGGTCGGCGATTCCGCCAGAAGCAGACGCGTAGCGGGCTGGACCTGCCGGCGCAGGGAATCGGGATCGCCGATGTCGAACCAATCGACGGCGATTCCGAATCTGGAAACTATATCGTTCAGCAGGTGCAGTGTGCCGCCGTAAAGGCTGCGGGCGGCCAGGATGCGATCCCCGCTTTTCACCGAACCGAAAAGGGCGCAGGCCAGGGCAGCCATCCCTGAACTGGTTACGAGTCCGGCTTCGCCTCGTTCCAGGGCCGCCAGTTTCTTCTCGGCAACTTCAATCGTGGGGTTGGCGTTACGGGTGTAGAGGTATTGGCTGCTTCGTCCCTCGGCATAGTCCACCATCTCGTCCACGCTGTCGAAGCGGAAATTCGTGGTCTGAAAAATCGGTGGCTGAGAAGCGCTGAGCGGGTGAAAATCCTCTCCGGCCAGGACCGCCAGCGTATCGTCTTGAAATCGTTTGCCTTGCTTTTTATCCATTTCCCAGGAAAAACGATTAGTGTAGTGGAGTGCCGCCGAATTTACAACGTTGGTCAAAACAAACTGTGGTATAGAAACGGTAACTATGAAAAACCTACGTGCTGCATCGGTCCAATTCGAACATTCGCCGGGAGACAAGAAAGCGAATTTCGCCAAGGTGGCTCAATTTGCCAGAGAAGCGGCGGCGCGCGGCGTCGAGCTGATCGCCTTTCCGGAGTGCTGCCTGACCGGGTATTGGTTCCTGAGACGGTTGTCGCGGGAGGAGCTGGAAGCGCTCGCGGAACCGGTCTTCGACGGCGAATCCTCGCAGGCACTCCTCGCCTTGAGCCGCGAAACGGGTATGACCATCGGAGCAGGACTGATCGAGCGGGCCGAACGGGGCCGCCTCTACAACACTTATGTGGTGGCAATGCCCGACGGCCGAATGGCACGGCATCGCAAAATCCATGCTTTCGTCAATGCAGAGATTTCCTCCGGTTCCGAGTACACCGTTTTCGATACGCCTCACGGTTGCCGGGTAGGAGTTCTGATCTGCTACGACGTCAACATCTGCGAAAACGTGAGGATAACGGCATTGAAAGGAGCGGAGGTATTGCTGGCGCCCCACCAGACCGGGGGCTGCGCTTCAATCAATGAACACACTATGGGACTGATCGAGCGCAGTATATGGGAGCGTCGCCACACCGACCCGGCCACCATTCAGGCGGAACTGTGCGGTCCCAAGGGACGCGGCTGGCTCATGCGCTGGCTTCCCGCCCGGGCTCACGATAACGGGCTCTTTCTGATTTTCAGTAACGGGGTGGGGGTCGACGACGACGAAATCCGGACCGGGAACGCCATGATCCTCGATCCTTACGGACGGATCCTGGTCGAGACCTGTAAAGCCGGGGACGACATGGTGATCGCTGATCTAGACGGCAGCCTGCTGGAGGAATCGACGGGACGTCGCTGGATCAAAACCCGCCGCCCGGAGCTGTATCAGCCGCTCGCTGTCAGGACCGGCATCGAACAGGATACTCGAACGGTGCGGTTCGACAAGAAGGGTGTTTAATTCGTTCCGGGCACAAAAAAAGGCTCTTTTTGTAGAGCCTTTTGGTGGGAGATACTTCC
>DAOTAI010000287.1:0-6668 GCA_035593865.1 Acidobacteriota bacterium | reverse complement strand
AGCTGAACGAAATCGAAGAGAACAAGGCAGACATTGCCTGGGGAAGCCAGATCCGGTCCTATGTGCTCCATCCGTACCGGCTTGCGAAGGACCACCGGACCAAACTGGAGGTTGGAGATGTCGATTCCGTGTTGGATGGGGATCTGGAAGCCTTTATCACAACGTATTTAAAACAGAAAAGCCGGCAAAAGAGTCGAGAGGGAGACTGATCGAGTGTCGGAAGAAGCTCAAAGCCCCGAAGAGAAGAACAAATCAATCGACCTGGA
Organism: Acidobacteriota bacterium; assembly: GCA_035593865.1. Classification (GTDB taxonomy): domain Bacteria; phylum Acidobacteriota; class UBA6911; order RPQK01; family RPQK01; genus RPQK01. The sequence continues at coordinate 6,402 of DAOTAI010000287.1, read as the reverse complement.
AGTGCTCCGGCAGCAAGCCGACGAACTCCGGCAATCAGGGTTTGTTCGGAGCGAGACGGTGCCCGGGGGGCCTGCCCGTTGGATGCACGTCGTGTATCTTTGCATCCTCGTTCTGGTGGTTGCTGGCGCGTTGTTTCTCTTGATCTCGGATCAGAGTCGGGTTCGAGTGTTGAGAGGCGCCGGTGAAGTCTTGGCCCGTTTGGCGTCGACCGATCAGGATCCAGACGTGTTCAAGCTGCCGCCTCCGCCGCCCAAAGCCGTTGAACCGAAAATCTTCTATGAGGGGACGCCAACATTTGTCTTCCGAGCCGGTGGCGGAGCTGAGCAAGCCGGTGGCGATACGGGCGCGCCGGAAGGGATTCCGGGGACGGCTCCGGAAGCCGACTCCCCGACACCGTCGCCTCCCGAGAAAACGGAGGGCGCCAAGGCGGCGTACGACGTCCTGGTGCAAAACTCCGAAGTAGCCCGGAAGCTTTCGACGAACGCAATCCCGGATCTTGAGTTCAAGGAGTGGAGACCCGTCCGGAACAACCCGCCGGAATTCTGGATCAATATGGTCGCTTCCCGGGGCGGCCAGAATCTCGAGTTTGTCTGGTCGGTTGATACCGAAAGCGGAACCATCCGGGCTCTCAGTCAGAACGCCCGCGATCTGGAGCGGAAATAACGCTCTCGGCTGGGGCGCGCATCCGGCCGGCTGAATCCAATGAAAAGCTTAATCACCGGGGCGTCCGGCTTTGTCGGCCAGTACCTTGCGAACGAACTGGCAAGACATGGAGCCGACGTTTTGGGAATCGACAACCGGGTGAGCAGTGGGAGCTCCATTCCCGTGATGGAGTGCGATATTTTGGATTTTGCCCGGTTGCTTTCGATCGTGGCTGATTTCCGCCCGGATCGTGTTTTCCATCTTGCCGGCCGGACTCGTCCGTCAGAGTCTCTCCGCATGCCGCGGGAATTCTACCTGGTCAATGTCCAGGGAACGGTCAATCTTCTTGAGGCTTTGCGCCTGAAAGCCCCGGAGGCGCATTGCCTTCTGGTCAGCTCTGGGGAAGTCTACGCCTCGGTGTCTGCCCCGCGGCCCGTCGACGAAACCTGCCCGCCTGCGCCGGCCAATCCCTATGGTAGTTCGAAGCTACTGGCGGAAATGGCAGGACTGCGCTACTGGCATGATTTCGGGTTGCGGCTCGTGGTTGCGCGTCCCTTTAACCATTCGGGCCCGGGCCAGAGCGAGAGCTTCGTCATTTCGGATTTCTGTCGCCAGGCCGTGCTTATCGAGAGAACTCCCGACCAGGCTGGTGTGATTGCCGTCGGTAATCTTGAAGTGGCGCGGGACTTCCTGGATGTCAGGGATGTCGTGGCGGCTTACGTTGGGTTAGCTGAAAAAGGGATCGAGGGAGAGGTTTATAACATTGCCTCCGGACGGGCAGTGGCGATTCGGTCAGTGTTGGATACGGTCCTTCGCCTGACCAAAGCCCGAATACGCGTCGAGGTGGCGTCCGAGAAGTATCGTCCAGCGGCCGGTCAGCCTTTAATCGGGGACAGTGGCAAGCTATGCAGACTCTTGGGGTGGCAACCCCTCATCCCGCTAGAACAGACCATCTCTGAAACGCTCGAGTTCTGGCGGCAGAGGATGACGTAAGAAAGAAGAAGGGTTTGTTTTCCGCCTCACTACTGCCGCGGCTAAAAAAGCGCGTAGATGAAGGGGGCGACGGCCGAAGACTCGGAGAAAACCAGTAGAGCGCCGACCAGAACCAGAAAAACCACGATAGGCAGCAGCCACATCTTCTTGCGAACTCGCAGGAACTCCCAAAGCTCGGCGACGATGCTCAGCTTGCCCATTTCCTTGAAAATCTACCAGAAGGACCCAAGGTGCTACAATAACGCGGCTGTATGAGCTACCTGCCCCTGCTTCAATGTCCGCTCTGTTCCGGGTCCTTCAGTGAGGGGGAAGCACAGCTTTGTTGTGATTCGTGCGGGCGGGTATTCCCGGTTGAAGATCGAATACCCCAGCTTTATTGCCCGGAAGAAGACCCGGGGGGCAACGCGTCCGTGACGACGCGGGTTAAAGCTTTTTACGAAACCAATCCTTTTCCAAATTACGACGACTTCGACGACCTGGCCTCCCTGGCCGACAAAGCCCGGCAGGGCATCTTCGCGCGCCTGCTCGATGAACAGATTCCATTCAAAACACGCGTGCTTGACTGCGGCTGCGGCACAGGACAACTGGCCAATTTCCTCGGAATCGCACAACGTTCGGTTTTTGGCACCGACGTCTGCCTCAATTCCCTGAAGATGGCGGAAAGCTTTCGCTCAACCCACGACCTCGACCGAGTTCACTTCGTACAAATGAACATATTCCGTCCGGTCTTCAAGGCCGGCAGCTTCGACTTCGTGATCTGCAACGGGGTGCTCCACCACACCGCTGACCCGAAAAAAGGCTTGGCGAAACTGGCCGCTCTGGTTAAACCGGGTGGTTACCTCGTCATCGGCCTGTACCACCGCTTCGGTCGTCTCCGGACCGACATGCGCCGGCTTCTGCTTCGTGTGATCGGAGAGGGGGGCGCATGGCTGGATCCCAGAATCAGGCGGGCCGGCCTGACTGGGGATCGACGCAAGGCATGGTTCAATGATCAGTATAGAAATCCTCACGAATCCAAACATACTGTAGGCGAAGTGTTGCGATGGCTCGAGTCCTACGGCCTTACGTTTATCAAGAGCCTTCCGAAGACTCGATTCGACAGCCAATTCGAGCCCAACGAGCAGCTTTTTCAAGCGGAACCGCCGGGCAAACCTGTCGAGCGGGCCATAGTGGAAATCGGCCAGGTCTTCGGCCAGGCAGTCGAAAACGGCTTTTTCGTCGTCATCGCTCAAAGGCCGCAAACGGGGCAGTGATGCAGATTCGAGTTTCCAAACGTCTGAAATTGTATTGTCTGAGCATCCTGTTTTTCGCAACCATCTTCGGCGTCATCTTCGCTTTGGTGGAGCTAGGATTGCGGCACCTTTACGCTGGAAACGGAGATGAGACCAGGGACCACCTGGTTCAGGCGGACTATATGCCCGCCAAGATGAAGGCGAACTATCGAGGACAAATCTGGGGCGTTCCGTTTCGCACCAACCGTTTCGGTCTCCGGGACGAAGAGGACTTCTCAGAAACGGCGCCAGCCGGGGAGTACAGGATTCTCTCACTTGGTGATTCAATTGCCTTTGGTCTGGGTTTGCCCGCCTCCAGTCACTACACCAAGCTACTGGAGAAAAAGCTTAACGAGGCGGAAACGTCAACCAGGGTCCGAGTCATCAATGCGGCAGGTCCCGGATACAGTCCGTCGGGCTATTACCTGTACCTCAGGAATGAGGGGCTGCGTCTGGATCCGCGCCTGGTCATTATCGAGATTGAGCTATGTAACGACGTGACCGATGAAGCACTTTTACGGTGGGAAGTCGAATCCGGGGAACTGAAGCGCGTTCGCGGCGGCCGTTATATCGTCGGATGGGACGGAAATCTCCTGGCAACTTATTGCCGTGGTCCTTACTTTTTCGAAAGGACCTACACTTACACGGTTTTGACAAGACGTCTTCTCAATTTGCTTTATAGAATTGATCCGACTGAACCGTTCGCAGCGACACAAGGCGTTACCTATTATTCGCTCGGATTCGACCGCTATCTGCTCGACACGGAACGGATCGAAGAAGGATGGACGAGGCTCTTCGGCGCGATCGAACAGACGCGGGATCTCTTAAAACGGGAAGGCGTCGACTTTCTGCTGGTTATCATGCCGACGCAATACATGTTCGATCCTGCAACGGGGCCTTACGGGGCGTTTGCCGAGAAACTGGTCAAGAGGGCAATTGAAGAAGCCCGACGACGCGATCTGCCCTTCATTGATATGACGGAACCAATCAGGGACGGCGGGGGAAAATCACTTTACTTCGACTTCGCCCACCCGACTGCTGAAGGCAATAAAGTCATCGCGAAAGAGCTGTTCCACAGACTGTCCCAGGTACAGCGCTGAGGATCTGTGGAAGGAATCGGCGGGTCTCCGACGTGACGTAGACGTGGGGGGCGAAGGAGGGGCGCGTCAGCGCCCGACGGATGAACCCCACCGCGGTAGACCACCCACGTCACCAGCGCTTGAGAGTACTCCGGGGGCGGTGGGTTTCATCCGGGCGCTGGCGCGCCCTCCTTCGAACCCCACCCTTCTACGTTGGAAACCCACCGGTTTTCTCGCACGTTTCCCGTCATCCCTCAAGGGCACGGGTCGGGTCGCTCCGCTGAACAATGCTGCGCTCCAGGCTCCGCTTTGACAGAGGCGGTTGGTAGACTCCAGCGATGCAATTGCGCTGGGATTTCCTGGATGCTCCTGATGAGCGGGTGAGCCGCCTGGCGGCAGAACTTGGCAGTTCCAGACTCACGGCCCGGTTGCTGATCAACCGCGGATTTGACGACCCCGACGAAGCATCGGCCTTTCTGCAACCTTCCCTGGCACAGCTGCATGACCCGCACCTGATGAAGGATATGGATCGTGTCGTCCACCGCGTGCTGGGCGCTATGGAACGACGCGAAAAGATCCTGATCTACGGAGATTACGACGTGGATGGGATCACAGCGATTGTGGTCCTAAAGCGGGCGATTGAAATGCTCGGGAGTCGTGCTGATTTTTACCTTCCAAAGCGCCTTGAGGAGGGCTATGGCCTGAAGGCCGAGGTGATCAAACGGGCAGCTGAGCACGGTTACCAGCTAATCATCAGCGTGGACAGCGGGATAAGGGCCCCTGAGGCGTGCCAGGTGGCTCACGAAGCTGGCGTGGATCTGATCATAACCGATCATCACCTGCCAGACTCAACTCTCCCTCCGGCTTACGCAATTTTGAACCCGCGCCGCCCGGACTGCTCGTATCCGGAGAAAAATCTGGCGGGTGTCGGGGTGGCGTTCAAGCTCATCCAGGCCCTTTTTACGCGATTCGGCAAGGGACACCTTTTGGAGCACTTCCTGAAGCTGGTGGCTATAGGGACGGTGGCTGACATGGTACCAATTCTGGGCGAGAACCGGGTCATCGTGCGCTATGGTTTGGAGAAGCTGGCCGAACCTCACAACCTGGGACTCAAAGCGCTCCTGCAAGGCGCCGGAGTGGGGAAAGAGGTCAGGCTTGCCGACGTGGGATTCAAGCTCGCCCCGCGAATTAACGCGGTAACCCGAATGGGGGGAGGGGGAGAAGTCGTGAACCTTTTCTCGGTTAAAGATCCTGTGGAGGCGGAAGCGATTGTCCAGCGCATGAACGACATGAACCACGCTCGTCAGCGCGAAGAGACTGGTATCATGAAGGCAATAGAGCAGCAGTTGCTCGAGGACCCTCGGCGCCTGAACCGTTACTTCCTGGTGTTTGCAGGTGAGGGCTGGCACCGCGGCGTTATTGGGATCGTGGCGTCGCGCCTGGTCGAGAAGCATCACCGTCCTGTCTTGGTCTTATCTTCTGACGGGGCTTTCTGCCAGGGATCGGGACGCAGTATTGCCGGGTTCCATCTGCTTGACGCGCTGGACCAATGCCGGGACCTGCTGGTTCAATACGGGGGGCACGCGCAGGCGGCGGGTTGTAAGGTTTCGACAGACCTTTGCCAGGTGCTCGAGGAACGGCTTAATGATTACGCCTCTCAAAAATTGAGTCCCGAGGATCTGTGCCCCCGAGTGCAGATCGACTGCCTGCTGCCGATCGAGGAGGTGTCGTTCCCGCTCATTCGGGAAGTGGAACAACTTGCACCTTTCGGAATAGGTAACCCTGTACCTGTTTTTGCATCTAAGCAAGTGGCGATTGCTGCTGGGCCTTGGGTATTGAAGGAGAAGCATTTGAAGTTGCAGCTCAGAAGCAACGGCTCACGCCTGGATGCTATCTGGTGGAAGAATGGCCATGCCGCCGAGACCATCCGAACCGGCTATCCCCTTGACCTGGCGTATACGGTGAGTCAGGAGAGTTATCAAGGGAGGGAAAGCCTGCTCTTGAGCGTGTGCGATCTGCGCGGGGCGCAGTGCTGATACAGACAAGGCCGGGCGGCCGGTTTGATTCAACCCTTAGCCGCAATAAGATCTATAATTTACGTTTTACATGTTGCGATCTAAGTCTTTCCGACTGGCCCTGGTTATCCTCCTTCTGGGGGGCGTCCTCGCTATCGGAATTAGCTATATCTCGCGCTGGTCACCCGGGCGAACTGCCAAACGAGGCGATCTTCTGGAACCGGAACAGAGCCGGAGTCTCACGGATGCCGTGTATCAGGAGCGTCGAGACGGGCGTCTCAGGTTCGAGGTTCGCGCCGACTGGAGTGCCGAGAACGCCGATGGGACGATCAGGCTCAGGAACGTCGGATTGACGCGGTTTGACGAACGGGGCAGCGCCTCCAATATCGTTTCCGGCAAGG
>DAOTAI010000286.1:0-6674 GCA_035593865.1 Acidobacteriota bacterium | reverse complement strand
AACAGGCACTGGACGAAAAGGGTGATCAACTCAAGGAATATCTGATCGGTATCGCGGTTTTCGATCGCACTGGCGGGTATGATCCTCGTACCGACCCAATCGTGCGAGTTGAGGCTGGCCGACTGAGGACAAAACTCAGGGAGTATTACAGCACTGAAGGGAGTCAGGACCCGATTGTTATCGAGCTCCCTAAGGGAAGCTACATTCCTTTGATTCGCAGGCGCGACGTAAGGTCGCCGACCCGACGCCTGGGCCGTGTCCCAACCCGAAAGGTCATTCCCATCCTCCTCGTTATCATCGCAGTCTTCCTGGGCGCGCTGGCCACCTACCTCTATATTGAGAATCGACAGCTGCGCGAGGCCGCCCTACAGGACACAACCAGCCTCGTTTCCGCGCAACTGGCGCCTTTGTGGGGGCATTTTCTCTCTAAGGGAAAGGAAATCCATGTCGTGTTTGGAAGTCCCTTCTTTCTTGCCGCTCCCGAGTATCGAATGTTTCTCCGGGCCTACGATATCAACGAACCGATGGGGTTGGAGTCAGATCCGGCGATCCAGCGCCTTCGCGATCGACTCGGGAGGATTACCGGACCCCGTTACGACTACGCGCTGGTAGGCGAGACACTCGCCCTCGTTCGGTTGACAAGTTTCTTTGCGGCGAGCGGTGTCAAGGTGAAGGCGTTTGAAGCCCAGCGGACGAACTGGGATTCCATTCAGGCAGGCAACATCATCTTGCTCGGCGCGCCCCGAATGAACCACCTCCTCCGCCGTTTTCCGCACAGCATGGATTTCGAATGGGAGTCGGAGAATGCGGTCCGAAACCGAAGACCTGAGAAAGGAGAACGGGCCGTCTACGAGGCCCGCTTCCATGAAGGCTTTTATGATCTCGACCCGGCGAGCTGGCAGAATGCCTTTACTTACGTGATCGTCGGCTCCTTTCCCGGTTTCGTTCCGAATCGCGAGATCCTGATCCTCTCGGCTCATGGCGGGCCCGGGGTCTTGGGGGCGGTCGAGTTCTTAACCCGGCCGGAGACTGTAGGTCCACTGATGAGCCGTATCACTCCCCAGAAGACAGACAAAAAGGTTTATTTTCAGCTTCTGCTGCGCGTCTACGTGGACCGCGGCGTACCGATCCGAACCGAGTACGTCACGCACCATTTAAAAACCTACCCGCCTTCCGACCTCCGAGAACAGTGATTAGCGAGACTCACAGAGGTTTGACCCGGATATTGCGATAATACACGGTACTGCCAGGGTCGTGACCCTGTAGGGCAAAGGTTCCTTGATCGAGAACCCTTCCCGGCGCATTTTTCGGCGGTTCCGGCGGCGAGGGCTCTGTCCAGTCGACCACCTTCTTGCCGTTGATCCGGACTTCAACCCTTTTGCCTTTGACTATGATGTGCTCGGTGAACCATTCATCGTCCGGGACATGAGTTTCCGTCACGTCCTGAATCATGTACAGACTGCCCGTCTTCCGGTGATCGCGAGCATACGAATTATTGACTTGAACTTCGAATCCTTTGTCCGGCCAACCGCTCTCTTGGAACCTAGTATGGAAGTAGATGCCGCCGTTCGAGTTCTTTCGTGTCATGACTTCGACTTTTAATTCGAAGTCCTTGAAATTCGCCCCGTTGACCGGACCTGTGTAGAAAAGGTGGCATCGCGGCCCGTTGGCCACTATCGCGCCGTTTTCCAGACGAAAGGTTCCGGGATTTTCCTTCGCTGCCGTCCAGCCATCAAGGCTCTTTCCATCAAACAGGACAATCCACCCCTCTTCCGCCTCCGCCCCCTGCCCGAAAGCAAGAGTGATCATCGCGACTGCTGTAAACACCAGCCCTACCATTAAATGTTTTCGATTCATCGATTCCAGCCTCCAGAAAAATGCCCCTAATTACTCGCTAGTCTAAGCTATAGACCCGCTATTTGAATAGAAGAGGACGCGAGACAGCCGTGATGCCCCTGCGCGCTTCGGATGTTGTCCTACAAACAGGAAGGGTCTGCCTGACCGCAATTTCTCCTTGTCCTACGCAACAAACAGACAGAGGCGGATATCGGCCCAACATTGTTCCATTTAGACTTGTCGACTTAAGCGATCCGAGGCGCCGGATTTAGCGTTAATTCCGATCAGAAAGGTGTTTTAGGATGACAGAGTTAACGTTGGCGAGTGAAGGATTGTACCCACCTAAGAAGGGACCAGACCCTTCACTGCGGAGGCTGGCATCCGGGATTCTGATACAAGCCTTCCGTGACATCATCACCTCCCGAAAAGAATCGAAAGAATGCATAGCCTGGCGAGAAGATGCGCTCGAGTGGTTCTCGCTCGACGACGACTATCCAGGCAGTTTCGTATGGGTTTGCCATGTACTCAATGCAAACCCGTGGCGCATAAGGGAATGGCTCAAGGAATACCGTGGGGCAAATCCGGCCAGGCGCCGTGAGATGGGCAAGAAACTGGTCGGATTCCAGATCCCTCATTAGAGTTCCGCGCCTCTGGCAGGTTCAGAGGTTTCCAAGGAGAACCTCTGAACCTCATCCGGGAATCGACGCCTAGAGACGATACGCCTTCTTTACCAGGTTGTAGGCCAGATCCACGGCCATCTCTTCGGCTTCATCTTCTTCGATCACGTGCTCTGCAACCAGCGTCGCTAGAAAATTACAGTCAATGCGACGCGACAGATCGTGACGAGCCGGAATCGAAGGAAAGGCCCTGGTGTCGTCGTTGAATCCGACTGTGTTGTAGATGCCCGCGGTTTCCGTTACGCGTCGCCGGTATCGGGTCATCCCCTCCCGGCTGTCGTGAAACCACCAAGCCGGGCCAAGCTTCACGGCTGGGTAGTGACCTGCAAGCGGCGCCAGTTCTCGCGAATAAGTCGATTCATCGAGCGTGAAAAGGATAAGGGTGAAATTCGGCTCGTTTCCGTACTTGTTCAACAGGGCGTGCAGATTTCGCGTAAACTCGCAAGCCACCGGAATATCGCATCCCTTATCCGGTCCGAAGACTTCAAAGATGTGCTGATTGTGATTCCGGTAAGAGCCGGCGTGCAGTTGCATGACCAGGCCGTCCTCCACACTCATGCGGGCCATTTCCATCAACATGTGAGCCGTGAAAAGCCGGGCGTCCTCCTCGGTCGCCTCACCTCGCAAAGCCCGGGCGAAAATCGCCTCAACTTCATTTCGGCCCAACTGGATTGTAAACGGCTCCACGACGGCATGGTCGGTGGCGGTTGCCCCCATACTTATGAAGAAGCGACGCCGTTCTTGCAAGGCGGTGAGGTAATCGCCGAAACCGGTTATCTCCTTTCCCGTGACTTGACCCAGTCGGGTAATCTCATCCTTCCAGGCCCGCTGCAAGATGTCGACGGCTTTATCGGGCCTGAAAGTCGGTAGGACTCGCCCTTTCCATCCGGACTCCCTGATTGCCCGGTGATGCTCGAGCGAGTCCGAGGCGCCGTCGGTCGTCACCAGGACTTCGATGTTGAACCGCTCGAAAAGGGCTCGCGGGCGGAAATCCGGCTGGGAGAGTTTTTCCGAGATCTGATCGTAAATCGCCATGGCTGTTTTTGAGTTGAGGGGTTCACGAATACCGAAAACCTCCTCAAACTCGTGTTTGAGCCAGCAACTGGTCGGTGTTCCCCTGAAAAGATAAAAGTGCTCGCCAAAAGCCTGCCAAATCTTGCGATGATCCGTCTCTACCGGACTCCCGTTCCTGGTTGGTACACCGAGCGTCTCCAGCTGGATCCCTTGTGAATAAAGCATGCGGAAGATGTAATGATCCGGGATAATGATCAGTTCGGTGGGATCCGGGAACGGAATGTCTTCCGCAAGCAGGCGCGGATCGACGTGCCCATGAGGACAGACAAGGGGGAGTTCTTTCACTCGTGCATAGAGGCGTCTCGCCACGCTGCGGATCGTTGGATCTGCGTCGAAATATCGATCTGGATTAAGCATGCAAGGGATTATAGGGGAGAAGCAGTACAATCTACCAATTGGACAAAACAGCAGATAAAATGAGCTGTCCTCGTCGGAGGCTTCTAAGGATTCTAAGGAGATGATAGTAATCGGAATCGATGTGGGCGCTGTCAGCGTTAAGATCGCCGCATTAGGGGAGGAAAGCGATCGCGATTTCTTCTCCCGGCTCTGCGCCGAGAGTCCCAACTACAGACTAGTCGAGGAGACGAGTTTCGAACAACCGCTTGTCGTCTCCCGCTACCGAAGAATCAAGGGTGAACCTGCTTATACGACTTTCGAGCTTCTCGAAGAGCTGTTTTCTTACATACCCCACCCGGCTGGTGCCCGGGTCACAGGAATAGGCAGCCGGCTCATTGCTCAAATTTTCGGCGGGGGGCTGGAAAACGATTTCCGGGCGTCCGCCCTTGGAGTGGGCACACTCTACCCCGAGGTCCGCACCGTCTTTGAAATGGGCGGAGTGACCTCGAAATTCATGAGTCTCAGTAACGAAGGTGGCGCGGTCGGAATAGTCGATTATGAGAAGAACGGGGACTGTGCCGCCGGCACCGGGTCGTTCATCGATCAGCAGGCGTCCCGCCTCCAGTATTCAATCGAAGAGATTGGCGATATCGTAATGCAGGCCGGCAAACAGGCGACCGTTGCCGGCAGATGCTCGGTTTTCGCCAAATCCGACATGATCCACGCCCAGCAGAAGGGATACCAGCCGCCAGAAATCCTCAAGGGGCTGTGCGAGGCTGTGGTTCGTAACTTCAAGGCATCCATCACCAAGGGCAAGAAAATTGCGCCGCCTGTGGCCTTTATTGGCGGGGTGGCGGCGAACAAAGGGGCCGTGCAAGCCATGCGGTCGGTCTTCAAGTTAAGCGAGACTGATCTTTTTGTGCCCCGCTATTTCGAGTCAATGGGAGCTATCGGCGCTGCGCTGCTGGAATATCGCGCTCCAGTCAAGCACGAGCCCAAACGCCTTGCCGAAGTCCGTGACGAGGTTAAAGTATCAGTAGGCAACTTCCCTCGCACCGATCCTCTGTCCATGGCGCAGGTTCTTACCTTGCGCGATCGCATGGTTCCATATACGTTCGCGGGCAAATCGCTGCCAGTTGATGCTTACCTGGGAATCGATATAGGTTCGGTCAGCACCAACCTGGCGGTCCTTGACGCCAACGGTGAGTTGATTAAGGAAATCTACGCCCGGACACGTTCCCGGCCGATAGAAGTCGTTAACGAAGGCTTGAAAGAGATCGAACAGGAAATCGGCGATAAGATCCGGATTCGAGGCGTCGGAACAACGGGATCTGGACGGGAACTGATCGGGAAGCTGGTGGGCGCCGACACGATTAACGACGAAATCACTGCCCACAAGACCGGCGCAACGTACATCGGTAACAAGATGATCAACCGTCCGCCCGATACCATCTTCGAAATCGGCGGCCAGGACTCCAAATTCATCAGCATTCAGGACGGAATCGTCGTCGACTTCACGATGAATGAGGCGTGCGCGGCTGGCACCGGTTCCTTTCTCGAAGAGCAGGCGGAAAGGATGGGAATCGAAATCAAGGGGGAATTTTCCGACCTTGCCCTCTCTTCCAAGTCGCCCATCCGGCTGGGAGAACGCTGCACCGTTTTCATGGAGAAAGACCTCACACCCTACCTGCAGCAGGGCGCTTCCAAAGAAGATTTGACGGCGGGACTGGCCTATTCAATCGCCTTCAATTATCTGAACAGGGTGGTGAGAGGGCGCCGCATCGGCGACACGATTTACTTCCAGGGCGGAACCGCCTACAACGATTCGGTGGCGGCGGCCTTTTCGACGATTCTCAATAAGGAAATCATCGTTCCGCCTTATAACGGAGTTATCGGGGCGATCGGAATGGCCTTGCTGGCCAAAGAGAAAGTCGAGGCGACTGGAGCAGAGACGACTTTTCGGGGATATAGCCTGGAAGCAATCGACTACTCGCTTCGCGAATTTACCTGCAAGGCGTGCTCGAATTTCTGCGATATCCAGGAATTTACGGTCGAAGGCGAACATACTTTCTGGGGAGACAAATGTTCTGACCAGTTCCGGAAACGGGCAAAAAGCACCCACAAGCCGATCATCGAAGACCTGCTTCTGCTGCGCGAGAAGCTGCTCTTTGACGGCCACGAGACTGACGGTGACAACGGGTCAGCAATAATCGGCTATCCGAGAGCCATGTATTTTTATGAGCAGTTCCCCTTCTGGCGTGCTTTTTGGAAAACGCTTGGCTTCACACTGCAGCCTTCCCAGAAGACCAATCGAATCATCATAAACGAAGGCGTAGATGGGGCCGTGGCTGAGCCGTGCTTCCCAATTAAAGTGGCCCACGGTCACGTTCGGGCCCTGCTCAAGAACGGTGTCGAATTTATCTTTATTCCCAACATCATCGACGGGGAGACCGAATTTCCGGAAGTAAACTCCCACTTCTGCCCCTGGGGACAAACGCTGCCGTACGTGGTGGAGCATTCTCCCATCATGGAGGAATACGCCGACAAGCTCATCAAGCCGACCGTCCATTTCCGTGAGGGTATCGAATACGTGAAGAAGGAGCTGGCGCCGCTGGCGCGTCGTTTCGGTGCGCGGAGGAAGCATTCAGACAAGGCGGTCGAGGCCGCATACGAGGCCCAACGGCGCTTCCAAACCGCTCTGGTGGAAGCCGGGAAGCGGGCTATCAGGCAACTTGAGGAAAGCGGCGGGCT
>DAOTAI010000285.1:0-6690 GCA_035593865.1 Acidobacteriota bacterium | reverse complement strand
TGGGGACAGTCACCATATAGGCGGCGTCACGCACGAGCAATGCAGTATTCCGATGATCAGGGTGGTAATCATCAGGTCGGGGGGTGAACACCAAGTCTGGCTGAAATTCACGAATGATTCGAATTATCTTGTTACGGTTCTCGAGAGTCGGCATCAATTCGCCGTCGTGGTTGTCCAGGACAATGTACTCGGCCCCAATCACGGCGCCGGCGCACTGGGCTTCTTTATAACGTCGCTGCGCCAGCACTCCTCCTCCCATCTCGAAGTGACCCGCGTCTCCGTTGGTAACAGAGACCAATCTCACTTTGTGGCCCTGCTGAATGTATTTCGCCATAGTTCCGCCGGCTTTTTCCGGGTCATCGGGATGCGCTCCGAAGACCAGGATCCTGAGTTGATTTGCCGGTTGTTGTTGGGACATTACGGACCCAGTTGCCAGTATGCTGAGCGAGATCAGGATAGAGGTCAGCTTCATATAGTTTTCTCCTTCAGGACATTGTACTTGAAACGGACAGAACCGAACCCCACGGATTTGCTTTTGCCGTGTGCCTATCATCCGCGTTATCCGTCCTATCCGCGGGACGGATACCCGCGGATAGGACGGATAACACGGATTACACGGATGATAGGCGGCCTGGCTTACTGACGCTCCTGGCGAGAGGTGGTATCATCCTCGATATTTGAGGTGCATTTATGCGAAGACTGGCTCTGCTTCTGGTTTTTCTGGCCGGCGGCGCGGTTCTGGCGCACGCCAGTTCATTACCGAGGAAATTCACCTTTGACTCCAGCCTGGAACGGGCCGGGGGTGCGCGGATCGCGATATCGGAAGTTGATCCCGATTTCCCCCGGGACTGGTCGGGCTATGAAGCGTTGGTGTTGGAAATGCGCGCCTCCTCGGCGCAGCGCTTCAGCCTGAAGATCCATACCGGGGACGAGGGCGGGGAACCGAGGTTCAGTCGCGTCATGTTTCAACCTTATCCCAAGGTTTGGATCAGGGCGGCGATTCCCGTTTCTCTCTTATCCGAGCCGCCCAAGACAGGGCATGACATGGCTGCCGTCGGAAACCGATCCAGGCCTGGTTACTTTTTGGGGCTCTGGGGACCGTTCGTTCCATTGACCTCCGTCCGCGAGATCGAGATCGAGATGGGGCGCCCGATCGGAGCGCCCAGCCTGGAGATCCGACGTATAGAGCTGGTCAAGCACTCTCCCGGCGACGCGGTGGTCGAGGGTGCGCCGTTCGTCGATCAGTTCGGTCAGTTCATCCATGATAAGTGGAGCGGAAAGGCAGAGTCGCTCAAAGATCTTGAACGCGCCTGGCGGGAAGAGGAAAGGGCACTCAGGCCCGGTTCCTTTGGCTATTGTCCCTATGGTGGTTATAAACACACCGTCGCCGAAGCCACCGGCTTTTTTCGAGTCGAAAAGATCGATGGTAAATGGTGGTTCATTGATCCCGACGGCCACCTTTTCCTCTCGGTAGGAAGCGACGTCATCGGACCCTCAATGGTCACACATGGGGTCGACCGTGCCTACTTCTTCGAGAAACAACCTCCAGCCGATATTTATCCTCCGCGCCGCTTTGACGGTGATCGTGGGGTCTCCTTCTTCACCTGGAACCTTCATCGCCGATTCGGCAAAGACTGGTTGGACAAATGGCTGGATCTCACGGTCCGACGCCTGAATTCCTGGGGACTCAACACGGTGGCCAACTGGAGTGATTCCAGACTGTGGGCTACTCGCAAGGTTCCTTATGTGATTCCCTTGGCCAGTTGGCTTACGGACACGCACTACCTGGGGTTGCCCGATGTGTACTCCGAGGATTTTGTCAAGGCCGCGGATCAGCGCGCCAGGGAGCAGTGCGAAAGGCGGAAGGACGACCCGTGGCTAATTGGTTACTTCCTGGCGAATGAACCACCTTTCCCTCAAAAGGAATTGCAAACGGTCGACCTGATTCTAAGTGGCCCGGAGACCGCCACGAAAGCCGAGCTGAAGAAATGGCTGGCCGCCGGAGACACCCCCCAAAGACGCAAGGAGTTTATTGACCGGGCCTTTGATCGGTATGTCCAGGTGACCAGCGCTGCTGTCAAGAAATACGACCCGAATCACCTCAACCTGGGGATGCGCAGCGGCGGCTCCCCTACCGAAGCGGAGATACGCGCCGCGCGGATGTTCGACGTTTACAGCGTCAATATCTATGACTACCAGGTGGCGGCGGATCGCATCCGTAGAATCTCAGATCTGACTGGGAAGCCGGTCCTGGTGGGAGAATTTCACTTCGGGACACCCGGCCGGGGATTGTCGGCCGGCTTGGTTCAGGTGCGCGATCAGCGCGAGCGGGGCACAGCCTATCGCTATTACGTGGAACAGGCTTTTGCCATGCCGGAAATGATCGGGACGCACTGGTTTCAATGGGTGGACCAGCCTTGCACCGGGCGATTTGACGGCGAGAACTACAACATCGGACTGGTCGATGTGACCGACCGCCCTTATCCTGAGCTTATTAAGGCGCTGAAGGAGACGCACCGACGCTTGTACAAAGTGCACTCGGGGGAGATTAAGCCGTTTGCCGTCAAGCCGGCGGTTAATTGACTGGCCTTAGCAGGGGAGACGAATCATGAAGAGTCTTCTTTCTGTTCTGTTGGGTGCCTTCCTCTGTCCGGCGCTTTTGGCCGACGAGGGGATGTGGCCGATGAGTGAGATCGGCCGGCTGGATCTGAAATCGAAAGGGCTGAAGATTCCGATTGAGGCAGTTTACAACCCGGCCGGTGTCAGCCTGGTTGACGGCATCTGTAATATCGGTGGTTGCACCGGATCCTTCGTCTCGCCGGAAGGTCTGATTCTGACCAATCATCACTGCGCCTTTGGTGCTATCCAACAGGTCAGCACCCCCGAGCACAACTACCTTAAGAACGGATTTCTGGCGCGATCCAGAGACCAGGAGGCGCCGGCGAAAGGCCTAACCGTGCGGATCACGGAATCTTACCGCGATGTGTCGGCACGGGTGCTCTCAGCGGTCCAGCCTGACATGGACCCGGCTGCGCGGACCCAAGCTATCGAAAGGCGGATCAATGAGATCGTCCTGGAAGTCGAGACGAAGAACCCCGGTAAACGAGCCGAAGTCGCGGAGATGTTCATTGGCAAGACGTACGTGCTTTTCGTCTACACTTACCTGAAGGATGTTCGACTGGTCTACGCCCCGCCCGAAAGCATAGGTGAGTACGGCGGGGATATCGACAATTGGAATTGGCCTCGGCATACCGGCGATTTTTCGTTCTTTCGCGCTTACGTGACGCCGGAGGGGAGCCCTGGCGAGTACTCGCCATCGAATGTCCCCTATCGACCTCGCCGGCACATCAAGATTTCACCTTCAGGGGCAGCAGCCGGTGATTTCATTTTCATTCTGGGTTACCCCGGGCGGACCTATCGCCATCGCACGGCTGGCTTTCTTGATTATGAGTATCGGGTGCGATTGCCCTTTATCGTGGATTGGTACGGATGGCAGATAAAGCAGTTGGAGGCCGCCAGCGAGGAAGACACGACTGCGGCGCTGAAGCTCGCCCCTCGCATCAAAAGCCTCAGCAACATCTTTAAGAACAACCGCGGCAAACTGATCGGTATTCGCCGAACTGAACTCCTCGACAAGAAAAGCCAGGAAGAGAAAGCGCTGGCCGAGTTCATTGCAGCAGACCCGGACCGCCGGAATAAGTACAGCGAGGTGTTAAACCAGATTAATCAGATCCATGCCGAGATGGCAGCCAATGCGCCTCGGGAATTGCTCCTTCAATTCTTGACTCGCAGCCCCGAGGCTGTGCGGATTGCATTCACCCTGGTAGAGGCCGCGCATCAGCGGCAAATGCCGGAGGTTGAACGTGAATCCGCTTACATGGACCGTAATTGGACGCAAACGAGAACTCGCCTGCTGCTTTCGCTGCGGGATTTTCACAAGACTGTCGATCGGAAGAT
Organism: Acidobacteriota bacterium; assembly: GCA_035593865.1. Lineage (GTDB taxonomy): Bacteria > Acidobacteriota > UBA6911 > RPQK01 > RPQK01 > RPQK01. The sequence continues at coordinate 2,733 of DAOTAI010000285.1, read as the reverse complement.
CCTCGGGGAATTGCTGAAGCGAGCGGCTAAACTGCCGAGCGAACAAAAGATCGCGGCTCTCGACTCGATCCTGGAACCGGACAATTCGGTTGCTGGTATCAACCGCTTCCTGAATCACGCTTATGACGCCACTCGCATTCATGACGAGAAATTTGTCGAGGCACTGCTAAGCAAGAACCCCGGTCAACTGATGGCCGATACGGAAGATCCCTTCCTGCTGCTGGCGGCAAAGCTCTATCCTGAAGTCCAGGCCTTGAAAGAAACGCAAAAGCGGCGTGACGGCGACTTGAATCGTCTCTATGCGTTGTATCTCGATGCCAGGAAGGAGTTTCTGGGCAGGGATTTCATCCCGGACGCAAACGGCACACTCCGTTTAACTTACGGGCACGTGAAGGGTTATTCCCCCCGGGATGCCGTATTCATGAAACCCATCACGACCTTGATGGGAGTAGTAGAGAAGCACACTGGGGAGTATCCCTTCGATGCCCCGGAAGCTTTAATAGACCTGCACCGAAAGAAGGATTTCGGCCCTTTTGCGCCCCCGGATATCGGAGATGTGCCGGTGGGCATTCTGTATGATGCAGATACCACAGGCGGCAACTCCGGCAGCCCCATCTTTAATGCGAACGGGGAGCTGATTGGGGTCAACTTTGATCGTGTCTGGGAAGCCACGATCAACGATTACGCCTGGAGTTCCTCTTATAGCAGGTCGATCGGCGTTGATATTCGTTACGTACTGTGGGTGGCCTTGAAGCTTGACCGCGCAACCAGCCTGCTTGAGGAACTAGGATTGCCTTAGGCCGCTTCCTCCTCGCAGTTTTCTAACTCTTGTCCGATCTCGGCCGCGATCGATTCCAACCAGGCGATATGGCCCTCGTGGTTGTTGATTCCGTCGTCGACCAACTGGAAAGAGGAGATTTCGCTTTTATCAAACGAGCAGGTCTCGCCATCAATCTCGCAGACCGCGCAGTAAAACTTATGTTCCGGAAAGGTGCCTGTCGCAGTATGCGTAAAGCGGAATGGATGAGAACGATGACGGGAACAAGCGATATTGACCTTGAATCTGAGATACATAAACCCCTCCGAAACAAGTTCTTATGAATCCTTGCGGCCCTGCCGCTGGTCTGTATGAATTTATTCGCTCTGCCTGAAACGACTACCATAAAGTACCTGCAATTAGATGCCAGTTTGAGGAATTAGTCGCAGATTCTTGTAAATTCTCGCGTCTTTCTTGACACGCTTGTGAAGGGGAAAAGGCTAGGGGTAGAGGGAAAGCATTTTCCATTTTCCATTTGCCATTTTCCAGAGCCAATTGCAAAAGTTTGATGACTCCAGATTTCTTGTATTTCGACCGCGAAGGGGCATAAGCGCGAAAATAAGGAGGTAATTGCAAAAATCGTCTGCCACGCCGATTTTTGCAATTACCTCTGGAAAATGGAAAATGCCTTTCCCTTTACCCTACCCCTTTACCCCTGCTTTTCCTTACCGCAGCTTGCCGCGGGCGGCGACGGGGCAAACGGATTCAACGGTCTCGTTACGAGAGAAGAAGATGTCGTTTTGCAGATTGACCGTGGCGCAGATGTGATTCGGGATTATCGCCAGCTTATCCCCGATCGAATAGTGGCGAGTGGAGCGGGAAATATCAATAAAGCCATGTTCCTCGTTCATGGCGGCAAAAACGGCTTCGGGATCTCCTTTGATTAAGCCAAATCCCGTGTGCCCGGCGACGCAGGGGTCGGACGAGAATGTCTTTGAGCCTCCGTCCACTATCACCTGGCCGGGAACCGCCTTGCTGACAACAGTCACCAGCACGACCGCCGCGCAGTCTTCTTCTTCGGCGACTCCCTGAAGCATCGTGTTGCGGTCGTTGAAGATGTACGTGCCGGGCCGGATTTCAGTCAAACCGGAGAAGCGGTGAGAGAATCGAGCCGTGGGAGTCGATCCGCCGCTGACAGTTCGGACAGGAATACCGTGCGTCTGAAAGGTGTCGAGGAGGCGTTCGAGAAACGCATTTATCTTCGATAGTTGCTCCTTTTGCCCTTCCTGCGTCAGATAGCTGCCGGGGTAGAAAAAGAGGCCTCGAAACTCGAGGCAATCTGCATCCATGACGGACCGGGCGAGCGCTAGGGCATCCCGGGCATCCTGAACTCCGCATCTTCCAAATCCGACGTCCACTTCGACCAGGATGCCCGCTTTTGCTCCTCGTTCGCGAACGCCCTTTCTTATGAACTCGACTGACTCGAACGAATCGACGGAAACAGCTATGTCCGATCGCTCGCAAAGCGCACCCAGACGCCGGGCCTTCAGCTCGCCAACGATCGGGTAAGCAATCAGCAGATGATCGAACCCGGCCTCCACCATCACCTCGGCTTCGCCGAGCTTGGCGACTGTCAGACCGATAGCACCATGCGACAGCTGCTTTTTTGCCAGCAAGGGAATCTTGTGAGTCTTGGTATGGGGTCTCAAATCCAGCTGATGGTCCCGGCAATACTCGGCCATCCGCTTGAGATTCCGGTCAACCTTGTCGAGGTCGACGACCAGAGCTGGCGTGTCGAGTTCATAGATGTGCATTTCGAGACTTATGGCAATTCGCGAATGCGGATTTCGCGAAATTCAATCGGGGCGCCCTCTGATTCAAGGCACAGGTAACCCGCGCTCGGTGTGCAGTCTGAGCCGCCCGAGACCTCTTCGCCGTTGACCCACAGGCGGATTTCACCGTTGATGGCCCGGATG
>DAOTAI010000284.1:0-6712 GCA_035593865.1 Acidobacteriota bacterium | reverse complement strand
CCCCAACTCGCCGGTAGAAAATCACGATGCAAAGAAGTGACGATAATGACGAAGCGTTCAAACCACATTCCGATATTGACCAGGATTGCCACGGCGAACATCTTCGGGATGGAGCGGCGAGCCTGGCGCGACCAGTGCACCTGCGGTGCAACCACATTGCAGAAGAACATGAGTACAAATGCCCACCAGTAAGGACCAGTAACGCGATTCGCGATCATTGCGATTTCGGCCGTTTCCTGGCTGTACCAGGCGGTAAAGATCTCGATGCCGTACGCATAACCGACCATCAGGCCGGTGGCTAATACGACCTTATTCATGTGGTCCAGGTGGTCAATCGAGATGATGTGTTCCAGGTGGAAGGCCTGGCGAAGCACGATCAGCACCGTCAGAACCATGGCAAACCCGGAGAACACGGCGCCGGCCACGAAATAAGGCGGCAGAATCGTGGTGTGCCAGCCGGGTATTACGCTGGTTGCGAAGTCGAAGCTGACAATGGTGTGAACCGACACCACCAGGGGTGTGGACAGGCCCGCCAGAATCAGGTAAGCCCTTTCGTAATGGCGCCAGTGGCGATTGAGCCCGGTCCAACCCCAACTCAAAATCGAGTAGACGAGCCGATGAATCCTCGTTGCCGCCCTCTCGCGCATTACTGCCAAGTCTGGAATCAGCCCCACGTACCAGAACAGCAGCGAAACCGTGAAGTAAGTGGAAATCGCGAAAACATCCCAGACCAGGGGTGAGCGGAAGTTCACCCACAACCTCATATCGTTCGGGTACGGGAACACCCAGAACGCCAGCCATGGCCGGCCCATGTGGATTAATGGGAAGATGGCCGCGGTCATCACGGCGAAAATCGTCATAGCCTCAGCAAAGCGGGCAATCGGGGTGCGCCAGGACTGCCGGAACAGGAAAAGAATGGCCGAAATGAGGGTCCCGGCATGTCCGATCCCAATCCAAAAGACGAAATTAACGATATCGAAGGCCCAGAAAACGGGGCTGTTGTTTCCCCACACCCCGATCCCGGTGCTGATCGTGTAGGCAATAAGCGCCATGCCGATCAGCATCAGGCCGCTGGTGAAGGCCAGGGCGATCCACCAGCGCCGGCCCGGAATGCGCGACATCGGCGCTGCTATATCGTCGTCTACTTGGGCGAGTGTCGCCTGGTCGAAGTGTCTGAACTGTTCCTCGTCTCGGGTGGTGACATCGCTCATATTTTCAACTCTGGATGAGGATTGCGGACGCGAGCCAGGTAGGTAACCGAGGGACCGATCCCAAACTCATCGAGGGCTCGATAGCCTCTGGCACTGGCGCTCAGCTGGTGCACCCTGCTCTCCGGATCGTTGAGGTCTCCGAAAACAATCGCCCGGGCAGGGCATGCCTGCTGGCAAGCCGTCTGGATATCGCCATCCGCGAGTTGTCGTCCAGCGGACCGGGCCGACATCTTAGCCGCCGCGATACGCTGTACGCAGAAAGTGCATTTCTCCATGACACCGCGGCTTCGGATGGTCACCTCCGGGTTGAACGCCAGCTGGCGAGGCGCCTTCAAGTCCTTGTGATAGTCGAAATAATTGAACCGTCGAACTTTGTAAGGGCAGTTGTTGGCGCAATACCTCGTGCCGACACAGCGGTTGTAGATCATTTCGTCGAGGCCTTCGGGACTGTGAACCGTGGCAGCAACCGGGCAAACCTTTTCGCAGGGCGCGTAGTCGCACTGCTGGCACATCATGGGTTGAAAACTCACGGTGGGGTTCAAGGCTGTTCCAGAGAAATAGCGGTCCACTCGAATCCAATGCATCTCGCGTCCCTTTGCCACTTCATCCGGACCGACCACCGGAATGTTGTTCTCGGCAACGCAGGCAATGGTGCAGGCGCCGCACCCGGTGCAGGCGGACAAATCGACAACCAGCCCCCATTTGTGACCCTTGTATTCCCAATCAGTACCGGCGCCACTCCGCCCGGGGGTGTGTGCGGCCGTCGCCAGCGAGTCGCCGGCGTTCACTTCTTTGATAAACGAGCGTCCCTCGGTCTTGGAATGCCCCTGAACTCTCAGGATAGGGGTGTGGTTGGGTGTGACGAACAGCCTTGCCCGCGTGTAAAGCCAAGGGGTCACGCCGCCCCGCCGGCTGCGCAATCGGCCCGCGTCGACCCCAACCTTGCTGCCGAGTGATCCGCCCGAGGTCCTGCCATAGCCGAGATCGATCAGAACGGTTTCGGCCGCAACTCCCGGCTCTACCAAGACTGGTATCTCGATAGCGGCGCTGCCCGCCTTGATCGTGATGATCTGACCTTCCTTACATTCCAACGCCATCGCGGAAGACGGTCCGATTATTGCCGCATTTCCCCAAGTCTGAGTCGTGACCGGGTGCGGCAGTTCCTGGAGCCAACCGTTGTTCGCGAACCGTCCGTCGTAGACCCTGGAACTGGGGCAGAGCACCACGTCGTAGCCTTGTTCGGGCTTCCTGCTCGACAGCGACAAGGCATCGATCAGATCCGGAATCGACAAGTCCAACGCAGGCGCCGGTTCCGATTCAAACTCGATGAACCCGTCATGAAGGGCGGCCTCCCAGAATTTGGTGAAATCGACGGCTGCCTCGGCCTTCGGGTACACCTCGTTCCGCCAGCGCAGCTGAAGGAAATCCCGGTAAGTTGCTGCTGGACGCTCATTCTCTGCCAGCCAGCACAGAAGAGACTCCTCATTCTGCCGAGCCTGGAAAACCGACCGCATCGTCGGTTGCTGCAAACAGAGAAGATTCGGGAAAAAATCGCTGTCTCCCCAGCACTCCAAGTCGTGGGCAGCCGGAAGGCGGAGATGAGCTGCGGCGGCCGTCTCATCTTCGAGAAGGGAAGACGTGACAACGAAAGGAACCTTGGCCAAGACCCGGCCGAATTCAATTTCGGGGAGTGCGTACACTGGATTTGCTCCGAGGGAGATGACGAGACCAACTCGGCCGTTTTCCATCAGCTCGGTTGCCTCGTTCCACTCCTGCAGGCTGGAGGCTGCTGTGCCGGAGATGCTCGGTCGGGGCAGGATTGTCGACCCCAGGTTGCCGAGCGTGACATTCAACGCCGCAACCAGCACCTGGCACCAGGTCGGCAAGTGAGGGCCGATCAGCACTGCGCTAGCGGCTTGGTTTTGAACCAGGTCATCGACCAAGGCCCTAGCTTCTTTCTCCGAGATGCCGAATTCCGCCAGCTGAATTTCCAGAACCGAACGCTCTAGAGCCTGGGCAAGAAGCGGATCGGAGGCAAGTCGGCCGATGTTCCTTTTCAGGACCAATTCACCCAGCAGCCACACCAGGAAACGAGGTTGTAAGCTGGGTTTGAGGGGAAAACGATGGTCAGAATTTGCTCCGGTGGAGGTCATCCCTGCTTCAATGGTCCACAGACGATTCATTCCTGCAGGATGCTCCGGCCGTCTCCGAGCCAGGAATCGGCATTCGTCTCCGGGGCTTCCCTGAATTCCTAAAAAGTCACAATCGATGTTCAGGATTACGTTGGCTTGCTCCCAGTAGACCGAAGGAAGGCTCGACAGCCCGAAAGCCAAGCGGGAGCCCGCCAGTCTTTCGCCCTCATGAAAAGTCGCCAGGCAAAGATGGAGGGTCTTTGGGTAAGCGGCGGTGAATCGCCGTACTAAAGAACGAGCCGTAGGTGATACGAGGGGAGCGGTGATGAGTAGTACAAACTTCCCCTCCCGAGACGAGGACTCGATACGATCCCGCACGATTTGATCCGCTTGGGCCCAGCCGATCTCGTTACCGTTGAACAGCGGGGCGCGCAGTCGATCAGGATCGTAAAGATCCAAGGTGGCGGCCTGTCCGAAGCTTCCCAGCGATCCCCCGCTGATCGGGTGCTCAGGATTTCCCTCGAGCTTGACGACGCGCCCCTCTCGGACTGTGGCCAGGATCGGAGGTGAACCAGGATAGCCAACCAGGGTGGAGGCATAGTATCGGGGTATGCCGGGCAACTCGCCTTCCTGCAAGGCCGGGGCGCCGACGATTTCTCCTCGATCCTCGAAACGCCCGCAACCGACTCCGGCAGCGGCAAGAGATGTGGCGATCAGGGCCAGGAACTTCCGACGGTGGAGATCGGGCTCGATTGCAATGCCCGGATTTGCGAGGATCGTCTGGAGATCCTCATTCCCGGTTTGCCTCGCCAGCTCTTCCAGGGATCTCCAATACCAGGCTTCCTGTGGTGCTATCGATGACATGCGCTGCAGTTCTCCGGACCAATCAAGGTTGCCTGCCACTCGGGCGCCCGTTCATGCGGGTTACGGTGACAGCCAAGACAGGACCCCATGGAGAGCGGGCCTGCCTGGGTCATGACTTCCATTCGTCGAACATTGCCGTGACAGGTCTCACAGCGAATCCCTGCTTGAACGTGCGGCTGATGAGCGAAGTAAACGAAATCGGGAAGACGGTGCACGCGCTTCCACACGAGTGCCTCGCCTTGGGCGGCCGCCTCGCGCAAGCGAACGACCCCAGGTCTGTCGATGGCGGCAGCATTGTGGCAATTCATGCAGAACGAGGTTGCCGGGACTGAAGCATGTCGGGAGACTTCAACCCCTGGATGGCAGTATCTGCAATCGAGCCGCATCTGACCGGAGTGCAGCTGATGCGAAAAATTGATGGGTTGCGCCGGGGCGTATCCTTTGACCCTACGAATTGGGGTTGTTACCAGGGCCGTAATCAGAATTGAAAGCAGGGCAACCGCAACAACTACGGGCAAGCAAAACTTGACATGCTCATCCAAGCGATTCCAGTTGGGCTCCACGCCTCCCCCTTCGTGTGGAATGTTTAAACCTACTGCAAGTCGATGTTGACGAATCCGGCAACTGAAGTCAAGTTTAGAGAGCGCGCTGTCGGCGCCGTACCTGCCGGTCATTCCGTGAAGGAACCTGCTCGGCAAATTCGCTAATATGAGTGCTATGGCAAAACTCAAAGTGGGAGATCAAGCGCCGGATTTTTCGGCAGTAACTGATTCAGGACAAACCATCCGATTGTCGGACTTTCGCGGCCGCAAGGTGGTTCTTTATTTCTACCCGAGAGACAACACCCCAGGATGCACGACCCAGGCTTGCAGTTTCCGGGACGCCTACCCCGAAATCGAGAGCCAGAATGCCGTGGTCCTTGGCGTAAGCCCCGACAGCGCGAACTCGCACAGTAAGTTCAAGTCGAAGTACGGGCTGCCTTTCCCACTGCTGGTCGACAAGGATCACCAGATCGCGGAGAAATACGGCGCCTGGGGCGAGAAAAGCATGTTAGGGAAGAAGTATAAAGGGATCATTCGCAGCCACTTCGTGATCGACGAAGTCGGCCAGATTATCGACGTGCAGTACAACGTCTCGGCCCGCGACAGCGCCGAGAAGGCACTGGTTCAACTGGGTGCGTTGGCACAGGAGTAGGCGCGTCTTTTATTGTGGCCGGACTCTCCAGAGTCCGGCGTCGTGCTTTCCAGAGCAGGATCGATGGTGCCTGGCATCCTCTGTCTTTGTCGGACTCTGGAGCTGGAGAGTCCGGCTAACAATAAACCGCCGTGCCCCGCCTCACGCTGCCTGTCGCTGAAAAACTGAAGATCAAACCCAGTCTCGCACCCTCGTATTGTGTTACCATCCCGTGGTCTAATGACGCTGCTCAACCTTTATTCCCTCGTCGGGTGTATGTTCCTGTTGGCTCTGGCCTGGCTTACGTCGTGCAACCGGAAGAACGTCCCTTGGAAAACCGTCGGCGCGGGCTGCCTGGCCCTGGCTTTGCTCGGCTCGATCATCTTCTGGTTGCCACCCTTTAGAACTGTGCTTCTCGGGCTGAACGCGGCCGTGAATCTCGTGATCGCCGCCGCCGGCGAAGGGGCGCGCTTTTTGTTTGGTCCGCTCGCCGAAGCGAGCGGAGACCGGAGCCTGGGTCCGATCCTGGCTTTTCAAGTCCTCCCTGCAGTCATCTTCTTTTCCGTTGTTACCTCCTGGCTTTATCACGTAGGGTTTCTTCCTATGCTGGTTCGCTGTACAGCCGTGATCGTGCACCGCGGTCTCCGGTTAAGCGGTGCTGAGGCGCTCTCGACCGCCAGCAACGCCTTTCTGGGAATTGAGTCGGCGCTTGTGGTCAGACCTTTCCTGAACGACATGACGCGTTCGGAATTGATGATGGTGATGACCGCGGGACTTGCCAGCATCGCCAGTACTGTCCTCGCTCTTTACGTGACGTTTCTCCAGCCGATTTTCCCTTATATCGCCGGCCATCTAATCTCTGCCTCCGTTCTGTCCATTCCCGCGGCTGTGGTTATTTCTAAAATGATCGTTCCCGAGGATGGTCACCCGGCTACGATGGGGAGCGTTCCTCCATCCAGGACCTACGTCGAGGCGAAACACTGGATGGGAAGTATCATCTGGGGAGCGAACGAGGGAGTAAAGCTGGGAGTGGGAATCGGCGCCCTTCTGATCGGAATGCTGGGGCTGGTGGCCCTGGTCGATCTACTCCTGGGTGGCGCCAGTTCCTGGGTGGGCGCCAGGTTTTTCGGCGCTGACGTTCGCTGGACGCTCCGATCAGTTCTGCAGGTTCTCGCCTACCCCCTCATCCTTTGCCTCGGGTTGTCTCCGTCGGAATGGTCGGCGGCTGCAACGCTGATCGGCGAACGCTGGATTGTCACGGAAGTCGTTGCCTACCAGGACCTGGCTCAAATGGCGGCTTCGGGCCGGATCTCCCCCCGCGGGCTGATGGTG
>DAOTAI010000283.1:0-6730 GCA_035593865.1 Acidobacteriota bacterium | reverse complement strand
CCAATACCGAGTGCGACAGACAGGGAGGCAATCAGCAGTATCGACGGAGCCTTCAGCAGGCTGCGCAATCCGAAACGCAAGTCCTGAAAGAACGCCTCGAATCGGTTCATCGTTTTCCCTCCATGTTAGAGGAAATTCGGGAAATTCCGCGCCAGTCACCAAATCGCTGAATTTTCGCAGAACTCTACGACTTAATCTTTAGAACGGTGCGAACGGCGTCAGAGTTCCATGTAATTTGGAAAGAGAGAGTGTGGAGTAGGAAGAGGTAGGGATGCAGGGACGCTGAGAATGACTCTTTTATAGTTCACTTTGCGAGTGCGGCCGGCGCCAACACCGCTCGCTGAGTTCCGAGGTACTCAGATCTCGATTCTGTCTCCCCGCTCAAGGGCTTGACTCAGAAACCGCAGATCCGAGAATGGGCTGGTCGCCACGATGTTGCCCAATCCTTGGAGGGCGCCCAGGATCAGTCTCTGGTTGTTGGTTGCGATGCCCTCGTCGATCAGCTCGAAATGTTTCGCTATTGCGTCGCGCCGCTCCGCAAAGATCTTGTCGAACACCATTCGATAGAGATCGTGCTTCTGGGTGATCGCTGCAAGCGCGACATCTCGGGCGGCGCGAATCTTTTCTAATTCAATACGGGACTCGCGCTCCTCTTTCCGCGCCTCAAGCATTGCGGCGAAAACCGCGGTTACATCTTCCATGGGGACGTATTTCCTTAAGGTTCGTAGTCTTTGGAGCGCCTCGGTCTTTTCCATGGTTATCCTTATCCTTCTTTCACCGAACCGTCTGATTCAAATACCGATTGATCGAGGATGCCAGCGAACTCGGCAGCGATACGCAGCATAATCTGAATCTCAGGTAAGTCCTTCTCACTGAAGTAGCCAAGACCACAGGCCTTGTACCCGTGCAAGAACGGGCAGGCAGGCTTTCTTTTCTCGAACCAACTTCTTGAGGACCCGTTGTGCCTCTTGGCGTCGCCTCTCGAGACTTTGAGCGTCTATGCGCGCTCGATAAAGCACCTCACTGTGCCTTTTGAGGGCCTTCTCCACCCGACCCTCGGCCCCGAAAGTCAGAATCAGAAGCCACCATCGAGCCATTCTTCTTTCTTTCCCTTGGTTCTACCCGGAAGTGGCGCCCGGTGCTTGGCGAAGGATTACTACATCTGCCTTTCAGCGTTGTTGTCCCGCTTCTGTTCCGGAAGCTTCGGCAAGACGAGGTCCGATAACTCGGGCAGACAGAATGCTCGCAATATCTTGCCGGCTACTTGCGAGATCACGTTTCGGACAGCGTCGCTCCTTGTCGGCGATGGGGAAGCCAGCCCCCCGGAGGAGAGTCTGCAATGGGGGGGCTAGCTCGGTCACACCCATCGTTCAGATGAGCGCGGGCTTGTGGTTGGTCACGTTCCCGGATATCCCTCCGGGGCGACGGGAAGCGGGTTTCCGGTCGCGGTTCTCAGGAAATCCCAAACCGCGTCCCAGTAAGCACGATTCATGACGTTCTGCCCAAGCAGACTTGAATACACCTCCTTCGGCTGACCGAGGAAGTCGGTACCCGGACCCATGGTCCTCGTGACTGCCGAGATGTATCTGCCGGACGCGCTGATCCCGTTTGCATCCAGTATCCTCTGCGCGATGGCCGGGGCGGCCGGGAACTCGAGCGCCCGCAACTCGGCCTCGATGGCCTTTCCCAACATATAGCGGATTTCCTCGAATTCGTTCCCCGTGGTCGCAAAGCCGACGGAGCTGGAAACGGTGGTTGAATAGATCCTGGAAACGATTGTCTGGATTCCCTGTTCTACCAAGGCATCCAAGCTGAGGATTCTCGCGATGGTCAGGTACAGATGATCTTGCGCTCCCGCTCGGAGGTTGGCCAAATGAATCGTTCCGATGGGGCCCTCGATGCCGCGATTCTCGGTCGGATAGTACTTCTCCTCTCCCGGAAAGACCAGGAGTCCGTCTCCGTTCGCGAATGACCCTCCTTGGTTGTTAAAGGAGATGGGCTCGAGCCAAACGTTCTGATTGGCATCTATGCCTCTCCATCTTGAGCTGTTGTGGAACCAGTGATGGACGTGCCAATAGAAGTAGACCGGAATCTCTTCCTTGAAACACCCCCAGATGGTCGCACGGGGATCTGTTCCGGGAGTGGTGTAGTCGACGGATCCGGCGAAGGGCCGCTGCCCGTTGTAAACAAAATGGTCGTCTCCGTGGGACCTTTCGATAGCCGCCCGGTTGGCGTTATACCCATTCGCGACCGATGCCCAGAAATCGATCAGGTTGGTGGAGGGGCCGGTACCTGAAACGGGGCCGCTGTCCAGACTGGCGTTATATGATCTCGTGGCTAACACGGGCAAAAAGCTGCCCAGACCCAGACTGGACTTGATGTTCGAGGACTGCTGTCGCATCATCGGGAAGCTTGATGTTGGGGCTTCATCCTCCAGATACACGAACGTAAGCTTCTCCGTCACGTCGTAGTACGGTGTCGAGCCTGGGAAACGTTCGCTCAGGAACTCCATCCACTGGTCGGCCTCGGCGACAGCGCTCTCGGCTGTGTCGAAGAGGTTCCCCGCGCCGTAGAAGGTCCGTGGCATGATGAGGTAGCCCACGCCTTTTCCGGGCCCATCGTATCCCCTGCTCGGGGTGAACGCGGTTCCGTCGAAGCGCCCGATGTCCTCCAGTATGGGCTGAATGTACTCAGCAAAGGGCAGGTTGTTACCGAAGCTGCCCACAAACTCGCCCCGATGACGCTTGGCGAGTCGATGGTAAGCACTCTCGACGGCCGCTCCCTTGGCCTCGCGCCGCTCCAGCTGACTGGTTTCGAAATAAAGCATCAGGTTGATGCTGTTCTGGTCCGGCAACGTGAAGTCGAAGACCTCCAGCTCCAGCGGAAGGTTGTACTGTTGGCCATCCGCCTCCACCGTCACCGCGCCGTCGTAGATCCCGGCGGGAAGGTCTTTACTAATATAGATATCGAACCACAGGGCCTGATTCTGATTCGGATTGACCCTCAGCGGAAATCCTCCTTTGCCTTGTATGGCGTTCTCCGGAATAAGCTGGACGGGGAACCAGCCCGTCAGCGGCTGCGGTCGCGCCGCCGAACCCGTGCCAGGAAGAATCCAACTGGCGACGGTCGGCTCGGTAACGTTCATGTAGTTCGCAGAGTAGATCTGAATAGGTCTTCCAGCGTACTGTGTCGGATCCTTGAGCGGTGGAGCGTAGACAATCGATGCAGGCGCTCCATCTCGCTTGAGAATCGCGGGAAGCGCGGCCGAAAGGCTGTTGATCCCTTCGGCTCCCGCCTCCACGATGACCTGGAAGGCGACCATTTCGTTCCTGGCGCCGAAAATCTTGATCTTCGTGCCATCCCACGCCGAGTTGGACCCCTTGTTGACGTTGTCCAGATCGTCCCTTCTCACCTTTTCGCCGCTGTTGACCGCCCAAATCGCGGCCACGTCGCCGCCTGATCGGGTGCGGACCTCGGTTGTCAGCTCGACGTCCGTGAAGTCCGCTTCCGGCTGAAACTTGTTACCTGCGCGGTCTGTAAGATTCGAGGGGCTGGCAAACCCCACTGCAACGGTTGCTACACCGGCGGTATCCGAGTCCAGGATGATGTCGAAGGTGTTAGAGGCCGAACGTTCAATCACCATGCGGTCCTGGTCGATTACCGACCCCTGGGAATCCCGAACAACGAAGTCGTCCGGGGAAAACGCGATGATGCGCTCGGAGAACACGACCTCCAGCGTGTTGGGAACGGGAACTCCTCCAACCTCTTTCTGCCCGATGAACTCGACGACAGGAGGCACAAGTTCTCCCCAGATTCTTTCGGTCGTTCCGATTGTCAAAGTCGCCCCGGAAACGTTCGTGATAAGAGAGGCGTTAACCGTCTGAAGGCGGAATTCCAGAGGATCCGTGGTCATCGGGTCAAGGGTTGTGAAAGTGACCTCCGTACCATCGGGTGACGAGATGACGGCGCTGACAAAGGTCGTGTAGTTGTCCCAAGTGTTGGTGGTTCCGGCTCTCCTCTTCTGCAGCCGAAACGCGCCGGGACTCACCGAGGCGATTTCTGAGTTGAATCCGATCTGGATCTCGGTCGTGGATATTGCAATCACCATCGGAGAATTCCGATATCCGTCGAAGAAGGTCCGAACTGTAAGTGACGTCTGTGCATGGACATTAGGATGGTCGGGTGTGATAACCCAAAGGAGCAGCAGCATTAAGAGCCAAATAGGGGCAAGGGCATAGCAGTACTTCTTAACGCCGTTTTTCATAGCTGTCTTCTCCTTCCGATCTGGTGAGCATTTGAATAGCTACTGTGTGTGGTGTCCGGTCGGTACGGCTCGCGTTTACAACACCCATCTCGGATGAGCCAGTACCTGTTTCACTGCGTGAAGTACTATCACCCCCTTTCTTCACCGCCTTTTGTAGGACATGGAAATAAGAGAGTCGACGAGGTCGGGGCTTTGGGGCCCGGCCGGCATCGAAATCCCGGTCCGGAACGCCTTGAGCGCCATCTCGTCCCCAGCCTCTGCAGCCTTGAGAGCCGTCACTTGATAAGTCGTTTCACTGGTCGCGCGTCAGGTGCGGCAGTAGAGGAAGGAGAGACTCATGATAATAAAATACCCGAAGCAGCCATGAGGTCAAATCCGGGTGGCCGTGATCTGCGCAACCGACGGGTGTTGGAAGGGATGCTCAAGCAAGCAGGCGATTTAGTCCTTCTCGATCTCGTAGATACAGAATTGCACAAACCAAGTGAAAAGCGGCGACATCGAAAGGCGGGCGACGAGGTGTTAAAATTAGCGCCTGTACGTTGTTGATTTTAAATGTGCCCGGGACGGGAATCGAACCCGTACGGGGGTTGCCCCCCACAGGATTTTAAGTCCTGTGCGTCTGCCAGTTCCGCCACCCGGGCATGTTTGAAAATTAAGAACTTACGGCTCTGATCTTTTTACGAATCGGCCTGACTTTGCCCCGTGACTGTCCGCCCTCGTCAGGCTCATATCCCAGCCTTGTACTATAGGCGAAGGGGCTCCGTGCATGCAATGCCTGGAATATCCCGGAACGGTCATACTCGTTAACTCAACAACACGAATTTTGGCCCATTCGGCGCTCCGGTGCCGGCTTCCAGCTTCACTTCAGGGGCAGGTGCGATCGACTGGAGCGGTTGCGCAAAAAGTTATCTTTCCTCACAATCGGAGCATGCGGGTCAAATTTGAGGACATCCGGAACGCTTTCGATTTCGTAAGCTGCTCCCGTTATGGTTCAAACGAGGCATTCCTAAGGAAGGACACCGGGAAGATTTTCTACCTGTCGGAGTCGGAGGAGTTGGGGGATCTAGACGAGGTCACCGAGGAAGACCTGGATTCTGAGGAGGTTGTGTACATCCCGCACAAGAACGATCTCGATCTGGGAACCCAATTGGTGTTCAATTTCGTTCGGGTCCGGCTGCCGGGCGAGTACGACAGGGTACAGGGGATCTTCAAGCGCCCTGGCGCATACTCCCGTTTCAGGAGTCTCCTCGAAAGCAAGGGACTGCTTCAAGCATGGTACGATTTTGAAAACGCCGAAGAGGAAAAAGCCCTTCGCGAGTGGTGCAAGGAGAACGGAATCGAACTGGTGGATTGAGAACCGGGTCGAGCGGATGCATTATGAGAGCGCAGCTTGCTTCAGCGGCTGCCGGAGCAGATTCCGGTTCTGTTGGCCACGGCCAGTTTGTCGCTCGCCAATGATGTTGTTATTTCCTGCGTGTTCATGTCGGAGGAGCGCTTCGTGACCGAGAAAAGCCCTCTGCTCCTCAATGTCCGCCGTGAGAGGGTCGCTGCTTGACGCCTGAGCGCTGCTTAACAAAGCGAGGAAGAGCATTTCTAAGGTGAGCGACTACGATATCGCCGACGACATCGAACAAGACGTAGAGGCCACCCATATCGACCGAGCTCGCCAGTTCCTCGAAACAATCGACCAACTTCTCGCCTGAAAAGCAGCCGGCTTCTTACTTTATGCCTTGGTGATCGCCACTTCTGCCGGCGGCAGTCAGCCCGGCAATTCCGTCCGCCGACTTGGCGTTTCTGATGGAAAACCAGGCGGAAGTCCTTATCAGGATTCCGGCCGACGCACACTTGCGACCGCCTCTACGAGCCGAATTTGCGAGCACGACGATTCGAAGTTGGGTGCAACAGGTTAAGGCGAGGCACGGCGGTTGAGTGGCTCGCCGTTTTCTGGCGAGTTGTATCGAAACCCTGGTGGTTGAGTGACGCGCCCGCCTTGTGGGTGCGTTGTACCGAAACTCGCGTCAAGACTCAACCGCTCGGACCGCCTTCGCCTCCCTCTCGACCGCGTGCCAGGAGAGCACGGGGTTTCGATACAATTCGCACAAAACGCGAATCACTCAACCCAAGGGTTTCGATACACCGCTGAAAAACGCGGCACTCAACCGCCGTGCTCCCTCGGCCCGCTCCCGACTGCGAGCATGACCTGCATTCGTACACTCCATTCGCCTAATGCCCGCTCTCTTGTCTTCATCGCATTCTGCTCAGGTGGTTCACCCGAAGGTGCCGCGCGTCCGCCCGGGTTCTCTTCCGCTGATTTGCGTCTTGTGTTAATTGGTTTATGCTTATTTACATCTTTGTCCCTCAGGCAACTCATGGCGGACATGCCCTGGCCGTGAATACGGCTTGCGCGCTCACGGTCGGCGCCGTCCTCCCAAGCAACCACGGAGGAGAAAAATATGAGCGGCCAGC
>DAOTAI010000282.1:0-6734 GCA_035593865.1 Acidobacteriota bacterium | reverse complement strand
CCACCCTGGGCGATTTCATCAAGGCTCTTCATCCCGTGATTTTAGCACCAACAAGACTGACAACCGCGGGGCCAGGAGCCTGGGGACCCGCGGATTGCGCGGATCACGCGAATGTGCCGATTACTTGGCGGCCTCGAGGGCGAAACGAGCGCGCAGGTTATAGAAGTAACGGAACGTCAAGACTACAACACCGACCCCGAGAATCATCAAGATAATGTCGGCGATGGCGAGAGTGAAATTGGCTGCCTCGATGTGCCGGTTCAGAAGAATGACCAACGAAGTAAGCGTGGTAACGATCATGAAAGCGGCAGGAATCGCTGTAAACCAGTATTTACGCGATTTCTGAGCGAGCCAGGCGGTCACTGCAATGAGAGTGAGAGCGGCCAGCAGCTGATTGGCGGCGCCGAAGATCGGCCAGATGCGCAGGTAGGCATTCGTAAAAGTCAGGGTTAGGAATCCGACGATGACGATCAGGCTGTTGAAGACCCGGCTGCGCAGAATCGCGGGAGGGTTGTCCATGATTGTCATCCACAACTCCTCGAAAAGATAGCGAGACAATCGCACCAGGGCGTCGATCGTGGTAACGAGAAATCCTTCCAGCAAAAGGATGCCCCAGATTGTACCGAGGACCGTTGGCAGGCCCACGGCGGTATTCAGAATGTTCCCAAAACCCAGGGCAAAAGCAAGCGGTGCATTGCTTCCTCCTCCGGGCGGATAAACAATCGACTTGTACTTCTCGAAATCCATGCCGCCGGAAATCAGTAGGATGACACAGAGGGCCAGGAGCCCCTCCAACAGCATCCCGCCATATCCAATCATCCGAGCATGCTTCTCATTCTGAATCTGCTTACAGGATGTGCCCCCGCAAACCAGTCCGTGCGCCCCCGAAGCCGCACCGCAGGCAATCGTGATAAAGAGGAAGGGCCAGATCAGGCCCAGGTTTGGAGCCGAGGTCGCTTCTGCTAGATTGAAGGTCGGTATGCCGATCGAAACGCCCTGAAGGCCCGCACCCACAACTCCGACCACCATTGACGCCAGGCCAAGGAAAAGAATCTGGGCGTTTACAAAGTCCCGGGGCTGGAGAATAATCCAAACCGGAATCCAAGCCGCGAAAAACACATAACAGGTGATGATGACGATCCAGACGGTTGGGTCCAGGGTGATCGGGAAATAGTATCCGAAAACGATCGATCCCATCGAAACGGAGAAAGCAATTGCGGTTACCAGCCATACATTGAGCTTTCGCTTGTAAATCAGGTAACCGATGATGGGAGCAAGCGCGGTCATGATGATGACCGACATGGATGCTACGCCGCCAATCTGCACCCGAAGCTCGCCTTGCTGATCAATCATGTGAAGGCCGCCGGCGGCGGCAGTGATATTGACATCGTCCGGAGGCAGGGTGGATGTCAACGCGATGGCGGTCAGCTGAAGGAACGCGGCACACACCAAAAGGCATAGCAGGATTGCAAAGAGAACATAGAAAACAAATCCGGTCTTGCCGAGCGTGCGACGAGCGACCTCGGCGATTGATTTTCCACCTTCGCGGATGGCAACAAAAAGCGCGGTGAAGTCGTGCACTGCCCCGATGGTAATGACTCCGATCATAATCCAGAGCCAGGCGGGTCCGAAACCGAACAGGAGCGCCAGAGTAGGTCCTACGATGGGTCCAGCGGCAGCAATCGCTGCGAAATGGTGACCGAATAAAACGAGCGGCTTGGTGGGGACGTAATCGACTCCATCGTTCACTGTCGTAGCTGGAGTCGGCCTGTTGGCGTCGATGCCGATCTGAGCGGCGATGTAACGGCTGTAAAGAGTGTAACCGAGAATTAGGAGTATCGAGGACCCAATCATTACAACGGCAATATTCACTGCAGTCTCCTTTGTTGTCGGCGTTAACGGATGGTAGCAGAGCGGCGGAATTCTGAGCAAGAACACCGTACTGAATAGGCCAACATTTGATCCGTGTTATTGGCGCCTTCTACGTATTAGACCAGATAGCGGCGCCGTCCTTAACCCCGTCCTATGCGGATGGTAGAATGAGGTCATCCAAGGCCCTACGGAAAATTAGGCAATTATGCGACTTAGCGACTTTCACGGCCCTAATGCGGCGTATGTTGTCGAGCTCTACGATCGGTTCAGGCAGGATCCGCAGTCGGTCGATTCTCATACACGGTCTGTTTTCGAGCGATGGAAACCTGAACTAGACGGTGATACAGTCGCTCGACCAGGGGGTTCGGCCACAGTTGCCGTGGATCTGGCCAAGGCGGTCAGCGCGGCCAATCTCGCGCAGGCGATTCGAGAATACGGGCACCTTGCCGCACGCCTGGATCCTTTGGGCAACCCGCCTCCCGGGGAGCCCTCTCTCGCGCCCGAATTTCATGGGCTTACCGACGAAGACCTGAGAAACCTGCCGGCGTCGCTCATCGGCGGGCCGATTGCTGAGCAGTCGCAAAACGCGCTGGAAGCGATCCAGAACCTCCGTGTCGTGTACAGTTCGACCCTCGGTCATGACTACGACCACTTGCGGAATTTCGAGGAGCGACGTTGGCTGCGGGAGGCAGCCGAAACCCGGCGGTTTCATCCCAGCCGAATTCCTATTGACGAGAAACACTTGCTGGATCGTTTAACCCAGGTGGAAGTGTTTGAACGGTTCCTGCATCGCGCTTTCCCGGGAAAGTATCGGTTTTCAATTGAGGGCCTGGACATCCTGGTTCCCATGCTCGATGAGTTGATTGACCTGGTGGCCGAATCGGGTGCGTGTTCGGTCCTGATCGGAATGGCGCATCGCGGTCGGCTGAACGTGCTCGCTCATGTTCTTAACAAGCCGTACTCGGCGATCCTTGCCGAATTCAAAGATCCGATCAGGCCTGACATTGCCCACAGCGAACTGGGGTGGACCGGGGATGTGAAGTACCACAAAGGCGCCCGACATCGGGTGGCGGAGAGCCCGCCCGGTTGCCTGGTCGTCACGATTCCTCCGAATCCCAGCCACCTGGAAGCCATTGATCCGGTGGTCGAGGGGATGGCCCGGGCTGCGGGAACGCGGGTCGACCATCCCGGGGAGCCGCGATTCGACCCCCGGATTACCCTTCCGGTCTTGATCCATGGAGATGCCGCCTTCCCGGGACAGGGAGTAGTGAGCGAGACGTTGAATCTCTCCCGTCTTTGCGGGTACTGGACGGGAGGCACTGTTCACATTATTGCGAACAATCAACTTGGTTTCACAACCATCCCTCGGGACGCGCGCAGCACGATGCATGCAAGTGATCTGGCCAAGGGTTTTGAGATCCCGGTCGTGCACGTGAACGCCGACGACCCTGAAGCTTGCCTGGAAGCGGTGCGGCTGGCCTTCGCCTATCGCGATGCCTTCCTTAAGGACTTCGTAATCGACTTAATCGGGTATCGGCGCCATGGTCATAACGAAGGTGACGAACCCAGCTTCACCCAGCCTCGTATCTACGTCGTGGTTCGCGATCACCCCACCGTTCGACAGCTGTGGGCCCAGCGGTTGGAGGGGCAAGGAATAATCAGCTCGGCTGAGGCCGAGCAGCTTGAGAGCAAGCATAACGCCGTTTTGCAGGAGGAACTCGACGCGCTTGAGCCGTCAAAAGATCTTTCCGAGCAGCTTCCTACTCCTCCTCCGCCCGGCGCGGCACGGCGAGTGAAAACCGCTGTTCCACTTGAAAAATTGCGCGAGATCGCCGGCTCTGTGCACAATTTGCCCGAGGGATTTCATCTGCATCCCAAGCTTGAGCGTTTAATGAGCCGGTGGCAATCGGCCCTGGACGATCCTGAAGCGAAGTCCGTCGACTGGTCCGTTGCTGAACATCTTGCACTGGCAACAATTCTGGCCGATGGGACGCCGGTCCGGATGACAGGTCAAGATATCGAACGAGGGACGTTCAGCCACCATCATGCTGTCCTCTATGATGTGGAGACCGGAGAGCGGCTGGTCCCGCTGCAGTCGTTTCCCCAGGCCAAAGCGGCTTTTGAGATTCACAACAGTCCGCTTTCCGAGAATGCCGTGCTCGCCTTTGAGTATGGATACAATATCCAGGAACCGCAACGCCTGGTCCTGTGGGAAGCGCAATACGGCGATTTCATCAACAACGCTCAGATCGTCATCGAGGAGTTCATCGTATCGGCCCGCGCCAAGTGGGGACAGACGCCTTCGCTGGTGTTGCTCCTTCCTCACGGCTACGAGGGAGCAGGGCCGGACCATTCCAGTGCCCGCCTGGAAACATTCTTGAGCTGGGCAGCTGAGACCAACATGCGCGTCGCGAATCCGACGACTGCGGCACAATATTTCCACCTTCTCCGGCGACAGGCGGCTTTGCTCACAACCGACCCTCTTCCCCTGATTGTGATGACGCCAAAGAGCCTTTTGCGCCATCCGTTTTCGGCGTCTACGCCGCGTGAACTGGCTGAAGGCCTGTGGGAACCGGTGTTGGATGATCCGGAACGGCGGCGTGATCCCGCGCGCGTCAAACAGGTGCTTCTGTGCAGCGGCAAGTTCGCGGTGGACCTGTTTACTAGTGATCTAAGAACGAAAAGGACCGATACCGCGATCGTTCGTTTGGAGCAGATTTATCGGTTCCCGCAGGATCTTTTGGTGACGGTTTTGCGCGGGTACCCGAATCTCGAAGTCATTCGATGGGTGCAAGAGGAACCGGAAAACATGGGAGCACTGACGTTTGTAAGGGACTACCTGGCAGGTCTTGGCTATCGGGTCGAGTTTGTCAGCCGAGAGCGCAATTCCAGTCCGGCCGAGGGGTCGACCGCATTGCACCAGGCCAATCAGACGGCCCTGGTGCGCGATGCTTTTGGGGAGGAGTGATCAGGCTGCGGATAGGACGGATTGCGCGGATAACGCGGATGAAGGTTTCGGTCCACCGGAGTGAGGTTTTAGCGCCAAGGGGGAATGAATGCCGATAGAGGTTAAAGTGCCTGATTTGGGAGAGTCAATTACTGAGGCAACGATTGCCCGCTGGATGAAGCAGGAGGGTGATATGGTCGAAAGCGGTGAGGCGCTTGTGGAGCTTGAAACCGACAAGGCCAACCTCGAAGTCAGCGCCGAGCGGTCCGGGACTCTGAGCTCGGTTTACAAGAAAGAAGGCGATGACGTCAGGGTCGGGGATGTCCTTGCGGTAATCGAGGAGACTGCCCGCGAGGCGCCCAAGAAGAAGCTTGAGGAGCCGCCGCCGCCTCCTCCTGAACCGGAAGAACAGCCGCAAAAGCAGCCGCCCGAAAAGGAAGCGCCCGAGCCGGACTGGGCTGAAGAGCAGGCGCCTCGGCCCGAGCCGCCGCCAGGAAAAGTCCCGGAGATGCCGAGCGTCGACAAGGAGAAACCAGATATCGAGCGAAAGCCTGAAGGGCAGGCAAGAATGGCCGACGCCGAGCGTTTCGAGGAGCGGGTTCGAATGTCGCGCCGTCGTCGCACCATTGCGACCCGTCTCGTTGAAGCACAGCGTGCGGCCGCTATGCTGACGACCTTCAACGAAGTGGACATGACCGCGGTTATGGAATTGCGGCGCCGTCACAAGGAGTCTTTTGAAAAGCGTTACGGTGTCGGGCTCGGCTTGACCTCTTTCTTTGTGAAAGCTTCGATCGCCGCCTTGAAAGAATTCCCGAGGCTGAACGCCGAGGTGGATGGCGACGAGATGATCATCAAGCACTATTACGATGTGGGTATTGCAATTGGAGATCCGGAAGGACTGGTCGTTCCTGTCCTTCGCCATGCGGACCGCATGTCATTTGCTGATATAGAGAAGGCGGTTAAGAGGTTTGTCGAGCAGGCCCAGAACGGCACATTCTCCATCGAGGATCTCCGCGGAGGCACTTTCACTATCACTAACGGCGGCGTTTTCGGGTCGTTGATGAGCACGCCGATCCTCAATCCCCCTCAGGTTGGCATCCTGGGACTGCACCGAATCCAGGATCGCCCCGTGGTCATTGACGGCCAAGTGACTGTCCGTCCAATGATGTACGTCGCCCTGAGTTACGACCACCGGATTGTCGACGGACGCGAGTCGGTGCAATTCCTCGTGCGTGTCAAGCAGTTGCTGGAGGATCCGGAGAGGTTGCTGCTCGAGGGATAGCGAACGCCGGTAGCGGACAAGATTGCCGGTCGGCTTCTTCGGTCCGTCTGATTCCCGCCTGAAATCCGAACGACTCTCTTGATGCAACCGAGCAGGAACTGCAAGCATCCAAATGTTAGACGCAGGAGGAAAACGTGAAAGTCGCCGTCTTCAGCACCAAAGCCTATGATCAGTGCTTTTTAGAGCAGGCGAACAAGAAACACGCCCATGACCTCGTCTTCTTTGAAGCGCGCCTGACTTCGGACACCGCAGCTATCGCGAAGGGTTTTCCGGCGGTCTGTCCCTTTGTGAACGATGAATTGGACCGGCCGGTTTTAGAGCAACTTGCCCAGGGCGGAACCAAATTGATCGCGCTACGGTCAGCCGGATTCAACCATGTCAACCTGCCGGCAGCCGCCGACCTGGGATTGAAGGTGGCGCGGGTTCCGGCTTATTCGCCGGCCGCCGTCGCCGAACACACCGTGGCATTGGTCCTCTCTTTGAACCGCAAGGTCTATCGAGCCTATAACCGGGTGCGCGAAGGCAACTTCTCGCTGGAGGGTTTACTCGGATTTGATCTCGAGGAGAAGACCGTAGGAGTGATCGGGACCGGCAAGATCGGCCTGCTCAATTCCAGCGGCACGTATGACATCG
>DAOTAI010000281.1:0-6795 GCA_035593865.1 Acidobacteriota bacterium | reverse complement strand
TCCAGGCGCAATCCGTAGTTGATCGTCAGCTTCTGAGTCGCGCGCCAAGTATCCTGCGCGTAGTAGAAGTGTCGCCATTGTCGTTCACGGGCATTGGTGTTCGGACTAACGTAGCGCGTGAAGCGCGAAACCTCGCCCAACAGGAAAGTCGCCAGGCCGAGGCCGCCGCCGTCGGGACCGCGCGTCACATCGCCTCGGAAAGTAAACTCACCTGAACGGTGCCGATCGCTGGGAACCCGGAGGTTGTAAGCCCGTCGGACATCCGTTCCGAACTTCACCTCGTGGTTGCCGACGATCTTCAGGATATTGCCAACCCATTGGAACTGCTTTTCATCCTGATCCAGCGGGCAGTTGCATCGGTTTACCCCAAGACCCGATCCAAACTCAAAATCGCCTTCCTCGCCGTCAGGCGGCAGTTCAACAAAACCGGCAGGCAAGCCACTGTATGTAGTGTCGTCGAGATTAACTCCCGGAATACCGACTTGCTCTGCGGTTCTCTGGCCAAAGTCGAAGGGGAGTACGTTAACCTTGTACCAGAACCAGCCGAAACGGAAGTCACCGATCAGCGTAGGAGAGATACCGTAGTCAAAGCCGGCAGCCAGGCTGTGGTTGCGAACATCAGAGATGCCACCGAGGCTTACTAGTTCCATGCCTCCGCCAGCCCCGAAAGCTGAAGGTCCGTTTCGTTCAAAGTCGGCAAAGCTGTATCGGCCAAAGAGATTGAACGTTTCGGACATGCGACCGTCTAGGCGCACGTTGAATGTGTTGTTGTTAAACTCCTCGATTCCCGAAGCCACAAAATTGTCGCGGATTCCGGGACGGGTTGGCTGGGGGATCAGTTGCAGGATCGCGAGGGCCTGGGGCGAAAGCCGTTCCGAGGGGATAACGTTCCCGGCAAACTGAGTCCGGTTTTCGGGCGGTCCGGTTGCCGGATCGTAGATGTTCAAGCCGTATTCGCTCAAATCTCCCGTCCGGGCTAAAGTTGTCGGCACAGTCAGAAGCCGGGAACCTCCGACCTTGCTGCGAAGTCCCTGGTAGTCTCCGAAGAAAAAGAATTTATCCCGGACGATCGGACCACCAAAAGACCCTCCAAACTGATTTCTCAGAGTCGCCGGAATAAACCTTCCCGTCTCGGCGTTAGGGGCCGACTGGGAAAAGGGATTGCGCGCCTGACCCCAGTCGCTTTGGCGAAAATTAAAGGCGCTGCCGCGAAACTCATTGGTTCCTGATTTCGTCTGGACCGAGACCACGCCGGCAATGGCCTGACCGAATTCCGCATCGTAGTTCTGGGATGTGATCTTGGTCTCGCCGATCGACTCGAAATTCGGGTTAATAACGATTATCCCGAGAATCGGATCACGGTTTTCAGTGCCGTCAAGCTGATAACCAGTCCCGCTGAAGTGCTGGCCGTTGACCATCGTTTGAACCGAGCCTTGCGGATTCTCGCTGGCCGCATGCTGCCACATCAGCTGTTGTGTTCCGGGAGTCAGGAGAATGAACTTCGTGAAGTTCCGGTCAAGAACCGGAAGATCGGTGATTTGCCGGTCTTCAAAGGTGGTGGCCACGTCGGCTCGGTCGGTTCTCAGTAACTGGCTTTCCGTGCTCTGGACCGTTATGACTTGCTCCACGCCACCGGGCTGCAGAGTCAGGTTCACGCGGCTGTCGGTATCAACACTCACGTTGACCTGCTCCACCACCGCCTTCTGAAATCCGGTCAACTCGACGGCGACGCTGTAAATGCCGGGAAGCAATCGCTCTTTAACGAAATTGCCCGAATCGTTAGTTACCACAGTGTCCTGAATTCCTCGTTGGACACTGGTTATGGTCACTGTAGCACCAGGAATCACTCCTCCGGTGGCATCCGTGACCGTTCCGCTGATGCTCCCATAGACTGCCTGGGCGATCGCTTGTCTCGTCACCAGTGGGACCGCAATCAGGAGCGCGAGTACCAGCGGCATCAGGAGTCTGCTTCTTTCCATACAACCTCCCTTTCGAAAGAAGATGCTCCACACTGCCAATCCCCGTAACACAGTGTCAAAACACCGGCAGGACGCCCTTCAGCGGGACACCGCCGGGCACACCACGGGGAGCGGCAAACGCTGATTAAGCAGATTCAGGGGCACTTTAGCCCCGCTGAGCCGTAAGGCGGTGGGATTCTTTCTGCAAGTGAGGATCGAGAGATGTACGAACGGAACCGCCAACGAGCCGGCAGTGCCGGCGCGCCGCCATAATCCGGACTCGCAATTGACCTCCACCTCTCCTTGGATGCCTTTAGATCATCAGAGCACCTATTTAACTATGTTGTCAAGGATGGTGATAAACTGAACTTACTTTACCGCGATGTTAATGCGGGCACCGTAGTCACGAAGATGCGAACTCCGTTGATTCTGCCTGTACTTCTCCTGGGTTTTCTCCCTGCTCGAGGCCAGGAAGGTCCCCTGGCCAGGGTCCAGGAACTCCTCCAGGCGGGCCAGGCAAAGCAGGCATTGACGATCGTGGCGACCCTCGATCCGAACGTCAGGCAACAACCTCTCATGCAGCATCTGACCGGCCTCGCTCACTATCAACTGGGCGATTACTTGCAGGCGGTAACATTCCTGGCGTCATCCTTTGCACAAGCGGCAAAAGGAACTTCGCAGCGCATCCAAGCGGCGCAGCTTGTCGGTATGTCCCACTACTTCCTTAACCGCTTTGCCGAGGCTCTTCCTTACCTTGCCGAGCTGGAAGGCAGCCCGCTCGACACCGCCGAAACGCAGTACGTGCGTGGAATCTGCCAGCTTCAGACTCAAAATGTGCAGGAGGCCAGGCGCACCTTTGCCCGCATGTTCGCCGTTCCGGCCGATTCCGCCTCCTCTCGCCTGATTAATGCCCAGATGATGATTCGCCAAAACCTTGAAGAACTAGCGGTCCAGGAACTGCAAGGCGCCCTGGCGCTCGATCCGAGACTCCCCCAGGTCCGTTTTCTCCTGGGAGAACTCGCCATCTACAAGTCGGATCTGGACGGCGGGATCGAACTGCTCAAACAGGAAATTGAAATCAATCCGGGGTTCGCGATGGCCTACTACCGGCTGGGCGAAGCTTACGGCCGGCAACAGAGGTGGGACGAGGCCATTCCCCCACTACAAAAGTCTATATGGCTGAACCCCTTTTTCAGCGGTCCGTTTATCGTGCTCGGAAAGGCTTATCTGAAAAAGGGAGATAACACCAACGCCGAGAACATTCTGAAACGGGCGCTCTCCATGGATGTCAATAACTATTCGGGACACTACCTGCTGGCCCAGGTCTATCAAAAAACAGGCCGGATGGAGGAGGCCCGAAAGGAATTTCAGACGGCCGAGCGCCTTCGTCCCAATTCAAACCAGCCACAATGACCTGCTGTGTTCGACTAATTTTCGGTGTCTTGCTCGCCGGTGTCGCCGTCGAAGGAAACGGCTTTAACCTCTGGTTTGCAGACGTCAGCAAGGAAGCGGGCTTTGCTGAGCCAGTGGTATACGGCGGTGTGGAAAGCAAGAAGTACATCATCGAAACGAACGGTTGCGGCGTCGCATTTGCCGATTTCGACAACGACGGGTGGATTGACGTTCTGACCCTGGGTGGGTCACGTCTCAACCGCCTTCCCCAAGATCAGAATCCCGCCAGCCGGCTGTACCTGAATCGGCGGGACGGCACCTTCATCGACGTTACCAGGCGGTCGGGGCTTGATCAGCCAGGGTGGGCATCGGGGGTGACGATCGGAGACTTCGACAACGATGGGTGGACGGATATCTTTGTAACGTACTGGGGACAGAACCGTCTATACCGGAATCAGGGCAATTGGCGCAGGGAGGCACCCAACCCGAGCGAGCCGTTGTTCCGCGATGTGACGCAGAGCGCTGGGCTTGCGGGCATCGAGCGGCGCTGGGGATCCGGCTGCGCCTTTTTTGACTATGACCGCGATGGCGACCTCGACCTGTTTGTCGCCAACTATCTTAAATTTGAGATCGAGAAGGTCCCGACACCCGGAAATGGACCCAACTGCCAGTGGAAGGGGATTCCGGTCAACTGCGGCCCACGCGGCTTACCAACCGATACGAATCTCCTGTACCGCAACCGGGGTGACGGAACTTTCGAGGACGTATCCCATCCAAGTGGCATTGCAATCGTCCAGGACAGATACGCTATGACCGCCCTGGTAACCGATTTCAATGATGATTCCTGGCCGGATATTTACGTGGCCTGTGATTCAACCGCGAGCATTCTCTACCGTAACAATCAGAACGGGACCTTTACAGACGTGGCCTTGGAAGTCGGAGTAGCCTACAACGAGGATGGTCAATCCCAGGCCGGCATGGGAGTGGCTGCCGGTGATTTTGACGGAGACGGTTTGCTTGATTTCTTCAAGACGCACTTCGCGGACGATCTGCCGGTCTTGTACAGAAACACCGGGCAGGGCTACTTTGAAGACGTCTCACGCGCGGCCGGTTTCGATCATACGCCCTTTGTTCAATGGGGAACCGGGCTAGTCGATCTGGACAACGACTCCTGGCCCGACGTCTTCACCGTCGCCGGAAGCGTTTATCCCGAGGTGGAAGCCCGGTTCAGCGAATATCCGCACCGAAATCCCCGACTTGTCTATCGCAATCTCGGCAATGGCCGTTTCCGTGATATCAGCAAAGAAGTGGGCGAGGCAGTCCAATCCCGCTATTCCAGCCGGGGATGCGCCTTTGGTGACTTCGACAACGATGGCGATCTGGATGTTTTGATCATGAATATGAACGATCCGCCTCAGCTGCTGCGCAACGAGCACATCGCGCCCAACCGGACGGGCGGCAACTGGCTGAAACTCCGCCTTGTCGGCACGCATTCCAACCGGTCTGCTGTCGGCGCCCGCGTGCGGCTCTGGATCGGGCAGCGGGTATTGATTCAAGAGCTTTCCAGCCAGTCAGGCTACTACTCGCACAACGATCCAAGGCTCCACTTCGGACTCGGCGCGGTCAGCTTGGTAGATCGAGTAGAGATTCGCTGGCCGAAGGGCAACATCCAGACGTTAGAAAACGTTCGGTCCAATCAGATCCTAACGATAACGGAATCCCTTAAATAGGGAATTTTTCCCTGCCCTCCTCGGCTGCTTCGGGGCCGTCTCCCGGCGTCAGACTTCGAAAAGTTCGGTACGCTCCCTCGCTGGGCGCTACGGCGAAAGCTGGCCGCAGAGTTGCATGCGCCTCATCAGCAACAAAGGAATGGAAGTCCAGGAGGGTGAAATGTACTGGCCCAGAACCGACCATGAAAAAGACCGATACTGTTCCCGGTGCGGATGTAAACTCTGGCCTTGGGATACACAATGTCCAAATACGGGCTGCCGCCAGGGCAAGCTGGTGGTGCTAACCGAATATGACCGGAACTTTTTGAATCAGCTGCGAATCAAGTGGTAAGTGCCGGCCGGCGAATTGACGCAAACGACTCAGGCGTCAGTACAAAATCCGGCCGGCAGGTCCCGATCCAGAGATATTCCTTGAACGCTGAAGCTCTGCCCCCTTTTCTCGGGCTTGGTTGGCCTCGTCTTTCAGGCCCGATTGCTCGAGTGCCGTGGCGAGGTGGAAATAAGCCTCGGGGTTTTCTGAATCGAGCTTGATAGCGGCTTGGAAACGTTCGATCGCAGCATCCAGATTCCCTTCCCGCAACCGGGCCAATCCGGTATTCAACGCGAAGACGGCAGCCTGGATGTTGGATTTCTTCTTATTCAGCCTGGCCGCTTCCCCGAAATGCTTTTGCGCGGCTTCACGTTTTCCCTTCTGCCGGTAAGCATTGCCGAGGGTATTGTGGATTTCCGGCGCGTCGGGGGAGTACTTCAAAGCTTCTTCGAAAGCCTCGATGGCTTCATCCAGTTTTCCCCGCTGTTGCAGCACCGTTCCGAGCGCGTATCGGGCCTCCGCATAGTCGGCCTTGTTGGCAATAGCCGCCCTGAAGGAGGAAGCGGCTTCGTCCAGCTTCGACTGCTGCAGCAGGATGACCCCGAGAGTATAGTTTGCTTGGGCGAGTGAAGGACGAAGTTCCACAGCCTTGCGCAATTCAGCCACGGCGGCGTCGAGCTGGTCCTGGTTTTTCAACGCGAGACCCAGATTGTAGCGGGCCTCGCCGTTATCCGGGTACAAGGCGACGAGAACGCGGTAGACGTCGACCGCTTGAGCGAAGTCCCCCTTCTGAATCAGCGCCATGCCCAGGTTGTGGTGCGCTGCAATGTTTCTTGAATCGTACTTCAGTACCTCGCGAAAGGCGGCGATTGCCCCATCCGGGTCGCGTTTGCGCACCAGCGCCAGACCGAGGTCATTGCGAGCCTGCGTGAAATCCGGTTTCAATTCGACCGCTCTCTTCAGGGCCGTGACCGCCGCGTCCAGTTCGAAAGTCTCCTGGAGCGCCAGTCCGAGTGCATGAAATGCTTCGCTGTTGTTTTGATCAAGGCTGGTGGATTTTCGAAGGTACCGAACCGCCTGATCCGCTTGGCCGGTCTTCCTGAAAGCCAGGCCAAGATAATAGTTCGCTTGGGGGTGATCGGGCATGAGCCGCACCGCAGACTGGAGCGAATCGATTGCGGCCCGGAAGTTGCCCATAAACCAATAGGCAGCCCCCAGGTAGTAGTGCGACGGACCATGATCTGGCGTCAGCCGAAGGGAGACTTGAAGCTCGCCGGCAGCCTCTTCGAGCCTGCCCCGTGTCCCGAGTAGAAAACCGAGTTGAAAGTGCGCGCCAGGGTGGTCAGGATCGAGCGCGATGGCCTCCCGCAGCGTTGCGATGGCCTGGTCTGCCTGACGCTTTTCG
>DAOTAI010000280.1:0-6822 GCA_035593865.1 Acidobacteriota bacterium | reverse complement strand
CCTCTACTATGCAAGCGGGGCTATCGGCAACGCTTCCGGTCAGAGACTGGACCCGGGGGTCTACGACAAGTGGCCTGGCTTTTCTTTTAATCCTTTTAACATTTACGCCTGTGCTCGGTACGCCGGGGAGTTCGGCGCGGCCAAATCAATACTGGAGAAAGTAAGTTCCCGGGTATCGCCGTATCCGAGGGAAATCGTGACTGCCGATGATCCAATCAACCGTCGTCCTCATCTCTTGAACATGTATCTGGCTGGATATGAGGGCTTTCTCAAATTACAGTCACTTGCCGGCGTTCCCCTTTCGGAGGACGTTAAAGCCTGGCGCGAAAACGCTTACAACGACCTTATTGGCATCCTGACTACCACAAAGAGCTCGGAATTGCGCCAGACAGAGGCCGGTGGGTTCCTTTACCTGGTCCCCGAGGTAGCTGACCAGCTTCGATCGCGGCTGACTCCCGCCCAGTTGTCCCAGATTCGTGACTCCATAAACGAGTACGACAGCTACACCGCTCCGTACTGGTTTGTGGCGGGCATGGATGAAGTGGACCGACTAGGTCCGCGCCGGAGTTCGCAGCTTGAGGAGGGATCGACGTCGCTCTATTACAACTACTGGTCTCTTTTTAATGCCAAGGCGCTCCTGCTAAAGGAGAGCCAGCAAGACCTTGAGCTGTACCTCGACGTCCCGGCGGTATGGCGGGGAGATCTCTTCTATATCTCCAATTTGGTGAGCGTTATAGAGGCAGGGATAGAGGCGGAAGGTCCGAGCGTTGATAGGACCGGGAGGACTCCCAGGACCAGAAGAGCTCCAGGGAGCTCCCGGAGGTGACGCCTAGAAGGCCAATAGTGGTCAGACTGCAACCAGATCTTCGCACACGAACTCTTCGCAGCGCCCGTGGAGCAGGATTTTCACGATACGTTCGGCCGCTTTTCCGTCTCCATACGGATTGATCGCACGACTCATCTTTGAACGCGTGACAGGATCGTTCAGCACTCTTTCAGCCTCGTTGACGATCCTCAGCGGGTCCGTGCCGACGAGCCTTGCTGCTCCAGCGGCGACCGCTTCGGGCCGCTCGGTGCTCTCACGCAGGACGAGCACCGGAACTCCCAAACTCGGAGCCTCCTCCTGAATACCGCCCGAATCCGTAAGGATCAGGCGGCTGCGCTTCATGAGGTGGACGAGGGACAGGTAATCTACCGGCGGCAGCAAGGTTATCCCTTTGACGTCTTTCAATTCCCGGTGAACCGGCTCCCAGACATTCGGATTCCGATGAACCGGGAACACGATCTGAAGGTTATCCCGCCTGGCCAAAGCCCGCAAGGCATTACAGATATTCCGAAGCGGCTTCCCCTGGCTTTCGCGTCGATGCGCGGTCACCAACAGCAAGGGTTTCGTCGAGTTCAAACGGGCGAAAAGTCTCGTCAGGGAGGCCGGAACAGGTTTTTCAGCCACCCATTCGAGCGCGTCTATAACGGTGTTGCCTGTGACAAAAACGCGCTCGGGCTTAATTCCCTCCCGCAACAGGTTATCGCGGGCAGTGCTGGTCGGAGCGAAATGCAAGTCGCTGACATGATCGGTGACTACGCGATTCATTTCCTCGGGAAAGGGGTTCGACCGATCGTAAGTCCGCAATCCAGCTTCCACATGGCCAACCTTGATTCGGTGATGATGTGCTGCGATGGAAGCCGCCATGACGGTGGTCGTGTCCCCTTGGACCAGCATCCAGTCGAATGGCTTCTCCGAAAACAACCGATCCAACTCAGCCAGGATCAACGAGGCAACCTGGTTCGGTGTCTGATTGGGGCGCATCAGGCCTAAATCAAAGTCCGGAGCAATCTCAAATAAGTCCATCACTTGATCCAGCATTTCCCGATGCTGGCCGGTAGCGCAGGCCCTGACCTTGATCTCATTTGGGTAGCGACGGAGCTGTTTCAGAACCGGTGCAAGCTTTATGGCTTCGGGACGAGTGCCGAAAACGATGAGAATCTCCAATGGCTTCAATTCTGGCCTCCATGAGCAGTACGAATCCAGGTGACGGGGCTTTTGCCGAACCGAGCATTCATCGCTAACCATGTTCGCCAGACGATAAAGATTGGCCCGGTCAGAATGGCAAAATAGGCTTTCAGCGGAGCGTTTTCAAATAACAGTCCAACCAGCGGATAGAAGAAAAGTAGTGCTACAATCGCGGCCCAGCCGGCCAACAACGACCAGGGGAAGACCGGGACAAAAAACTGCACGACAAGATGAATAACCAGGATCGCCAAGCTGACTATCGTGAGGGTCGAATACGAGGGCAGATTGGCTTGCAAGGCGCCATCAAACAAGGCCCAGTCCCCCCGCTTGATGGCCTCGACAATCAAGCTCTTGGCCAGCTGCCGGCTGGCATCCCGCGTGCCTCTTAGCCATCGGGCTCGCTGGGCTCGAGCCTGTAACCAGGTCAGGGGAGCCTCTCCATAGCCTTTTGCAGCCGGCTCGTAGACAATTCGGATGCCGTGGAGGAGCAGCTTTTGCCGGAACTGGTAGTCCTCGGTCAAACCTTCCCCCCAGCCCAACTCCCGAAGGACATCCGCACGAAAACAGATGGAATCGCCCATGTTCTTGGCGGACCAACCGAGATTTGACCGGCCAAGGTTCTGAAAGCGGTTGTCGACCAGGAACATAGCCCAGGTGAGCGCCGGAAACCATCCCATGTGTGGGTTGCTGATAATGTGTTGCCCTTGAATGGCGCGGTCACCCTGCGAAAGCCGGGCATCCATTTCTCGCAGAAACTGAGAATCGACCCGCGTGTCCGCATCAAACACAACCACACCGTCTGCTGGAAATTCGGCCAGTACCTTGCGGAAAAGCCAGGAAAGGGCAGCGCCTTTGCCAGTTCTCGGCCCCTCATTTCGCTCATGAACGACGGCCTCTGCCTGGCGCGCAACCTCAGCGGTCCGATCCGAACAGTAATCGGCAACTACATGAATTGAGTAGAGGTTCTCCGGATAGTCAAGCGAACGTAGCCTTCTAACCGTGGCGCCAATGACATTCTCTTCGTCGTGCGCCGGTATGGCGATGATGAAACGACTCTTCGGTTCCCTGCGCTCGGTTCTGTTACTTTTCGGCGGACGCGCAGAGGCCAGCGCCAACAGCATCAAATAGGCTACGGGTGCCGAAAGGAACAGCAACAAAATCAAAGAAAGCGTGACCATCGGTAATGAATTCATTTCACCGGGACCGGGGAGCGCGATACCCGGGCTTGGTCGAGACTAGTACACCGGGCTGGTTTACTTTCACGTTCAGTTCGCGCCAGCTGCCATCGCGGCGCATATTCTTCGGCACGTAGGACATGTAATACTGATACCTGAGCTCGTCGGCAATGAGCTTATAGATCTCGCCGAGGTCCGGATAAGTCGCGGTATCCAACAATCTCCCGCCTGAGTTCCCTGATATGGCATATAGAAACTGCTTGTTCCCGGCGATGTACTCGTCTGTCAGTTGCTCGGGAATCATCTCCGCACGCCCCAGGTACAGTCGTCGAGCGGCGATGGCCTCTCCCCAGTATTGGTCGAGCTTCGAGATTACATACACCATCGCCGGGGAATTTTCGGCTCGCCACAGCAACTGCTCGCGCGAAATCTTGCTCCCGGTATCCGCCCCGTCGGTCAGAACAACGATGGCCTTCCTCCCTTCAATAGGCTCCAGGAGGTCGTAGGCTGCCCACAAAGCGTCGTACAACGCCGTCGCGCCGCTCACTTGCACTGACTTCAAACCCGCTTCTATTTGAGCCACGTTGTTGGTCCAGTTGCACACCTGGTTGGGCTGCCTATGGAAGGCCATGACCGCTACACGATCATCTGGGCCAAGGCTCTCTACGAACTTAAGCGCGGCTCGGTGAATCTGATCCTGGATCAGGCGGGTGCTCCGGCTGGCATCGAGCAGGAGGACGACGTGGACAGGGAAAGCCTCAGAGTAGAAAGTCATGATTTCCTGCACCACTCCATCCTCGGTAACCTCGAAGTCCTTTTTTTCTAATCCTCGGACAAATCCACCTTCCAGCGACCTGGCCGTAACCGGCAGAAATACCTGGTCGACCGCCACTCCTACCCGGTATTTGGACGGCAGTGGTTCCTCTTTCGGAGGGTCTGACTGCGACTGGAAGGCAGCAACAAACGCCAGGAAAAAGAAAATACCGTTAATCATATGTCCATACCCTCAGGCATGAGGTCAACACCCTTCTAACCGAATGCGTAGTGATAAAACCGGCGCGTCGGAGTCTTGCTCACGGCCGCCATCAGCAGGAGCGGCCCGGCCAATCCAACGGCAATCAGAACGGTCTGATAGAGCAACTGTTGCCCCAGCAACCAGGGAGTCGCCCGGTGCATAAAGACCGCCGCGACGTACATAAAGGGAGCGTGAGCAAGGTATACACCCAGGGATCTCGTACCTAATTTCGAAAGCGGAGCGGAGAGCGGAACGCCCGGCTGCTCAAGTCTCTTGGACCCGAGGAATGCCAGGATAAAGGCCGCGGCGTAGAAGTTCCTTGATATTCCTCCAAAATACGGCCCAAGCCAGGTACGAGGACTGATACTCGCAACTACCAGGTATTCAATCAGCATCACCGGAATCAACACCGCGGCCGCCACCAGGAGTCGATGCTGATGCCGAGCCAGCCACGCCTGAAAAGGTTGAGGGCGTAAACCCGCTACGATACCCAGCGCAAACCAAAAGAGCAGGTTGGGAACGAGCCATTTCGGCGTAAGAAGCACGATCGATTCAGGCACGTCAATGCCCACCGCTCGCACATAATCCACGCTGTTCGTGGCAATTTCGAGGATTGCCAGAATGAACAGAAGCAACTTCCATCTGGTGCGAGCCACCCGCAAAACCAGTGGAGCCAGCAGATAGAACTGCGATAACAACAGGACGTAGTAATACCGGCTCAAAATTTCGTCGACCGTGGAAGGCAGCCGCCTGACAAGCAACAGGAAGAAGAGGGCCGTCCAAACCGCGAACGGAACCAGGAGCTTTCTTATCCTTGCCATGACCGCAGCCCACCTCCACGTGGTCGCGCTCCCCCGGGACATGAAGGCTGCAAAATAGCCGGACACAAACATGAAAGCAGGCAGAGTAAAAGCATCCAGCTGCTGGATCAGCACTATTATGTAGAACGGCAGGCTCCCCACCTGATCGTAATTAGGTACCTCCACCGGAAGATACCGATTCGTCCACAGGAACATGGCCCGAAATCCGTACCCGGAGGCGTGATGTAGCAGCACCCCGATTACCGCTAAGCCGTTAAGCAAAAGGAGCCGGTTAGTCATCACGAGGCGTTGGTAATGAGCAAGCAAATACGCTCAACTGAAGTACACTGGCCGGAGAGGGAAAGGCGATCCGGTGTTTCCAGCCTGCTGTATGGTGATCGCTCAGGCATTTTCCCGCTTCTTCGCCAGGAAGGCGTCAATCGCGCGAATCGTCTCGAAATTGTCAGGAACTACCTCTTCATCCTCAATTTTCACGTTGAACTCTTCCTGGAGAAACATAATGAGCCGCAACAGTGCAAGCGAATCGAGTATCCCGCTGGTGATCAAAGACTGTTCAGAAGGTATGCCGTCGGGACCTTGATGAAACATCAATTCGTTGCTTATAAATTCCCGAATCCTCTGCTCAACACTCATAAAGCCTTGTTTCCTTTCAGCTTGTCTCTCGAAATCCGCCTGAATTGCAACTAACTGGCGGCTAGAAGCGTTCGGTTGACCTTGCCATTGGAGGTTTTCGGCAATGCGCTTTCAAACTGGAAAGTATCCGGGATCATGTAGCGAGGGAGTCGTTCCCGGCAATGTATTTCCAAGTCCTTCGCCGTCAATCCGTTTTCCTTGAGAGGGACCACAAAAGCCTTGATCCGATTTCCCAGAAAATCGTCGGGAATGGCAACGACGGCCGCTTCCTTCACCTCATCGTGTGCGTACAGCACAGATTCAATCTCGCCCAGCTCGATCCGGTAGCCCCTGCTCTTCACCATGTGATCCCGGCGACCGACATAGACCCAATTCGCCCGATCTTCACTCAGCATGACGATATCGCCGGTGCGATAGACAATGTCACGGTAGTTGGGTTGAAACGGGTTTGCGATAAAGGTTCGCTCGGTCTTCTCCGGGTCACCCCAGTACCCTTGAGCCAGGCATGATCCCCGGACCCACAGTTCACCCTCTTCGCCCGGCTCTGTTACAAGCCGGTCTTCCCCGTTAACCGCGAACACCTCGATGTTTGCACAGGGAACACCGATCGGCACTGGCCGGGTGCGGTCCGGAAGGACGTCATCGGCGGTAACCTTGTAGTAAGTGCAAACGTTGGTTTCAGTCGGCCCGTAAAGGTTGTAGTACTCGGCCTGCGGAACACGGGAGACCCACTCGCGCAAGTACTTGATCGGGAAGACCTCGCCGGCAAACAGGACGGCCCGCAACGAGGACAGGTCATGGCGTTCCAGCTGCCCGTAGGTGACCATCAGTGAAAGAATCGAAGGCACCAGGTAAGTGACCGTAATCTTCTCGTCCTGAAGCAAGCGAACCAACTGAATCGGGAAGATGGACAGGTTTTCGGGAACCAGGACGACCGTTCCACCACCTTTGACGGTTGCGTAAATATCGAAAGTGGACAGATCAAAATGGAGCGGAGCGTGGCTGGTGACTCGATCACTCTCGTTCAGTCCGAAGGTTTCACAGGCCCAGTTAATAAATACAAAAATCGTTCGATGGGAGATCATCACCCCCTTGGGATCACCCGTGGATCCGGAGGTGTAAAGGATGTACGCCAAGTCAGTATCGATGGTGCCGGCTGGCGGAGGT
>DAOTAI010000279.1:0-6826 GCA_035593865.1 Acidobacteriota bacterium | reverse complement strand
CCGCCGCGCCCGCCTGCTCGAGCTTTTTGCACACCACCGGGTCGTCATTGGTGTAGGGAAGGACAATAAATCCCTCCTTGACAAGGACGCGGGTGGCTTGGAGCAGTGCCTCGTTGTCTGGGAAAAGGGTCTTCTCGTCTCCGATGACTTCCAGCTTTACGAAGTCTGACAAACCCGCTTCCCGGCCCAGGCGCGCGTAGCGAATCGCGTCCTCTGCTGTATAGCACCCGGCGGTATTGGGTAACAGCATAATCCGTTCAGTATCGATATGACCGAGGAGAGATTCTTTACTCCGGTCATGAATGTCAATGCGGCGAACGGCAACGGTGACCATTTCGGTCCCGCTCGCCTCGTGCGCCGCCCGCATCGTTTCGAAATCCTTATACTTGCCTGTTCCCAGAATAAGTCGGGAACGGAACTCCTTGCCTGCTATGACCAAATTATCCGACATCTACAAAACCTCGCCTCCCCCAACAAAATGAACCACCTCCACCTGATCGCCAGCCTGGAGCACATGCTCGGACCAGCGCACGCGACGGACAATTTCGCGGTTGACCTCAACAGCCACCCGGTTTCCTTGAAGACCAAGATGTTCAATTAACTGCTGTACCGTGGATTTGTCCGGAATAACCGTTTTTTCTCCGTTAAGCAGAATTTCCATGGAGGCAAAGTCAAAATCATAACTTGGCGGGTGTCGCTCTGCAACCTTGGGCGGGTGCAAGCGGTCAAAAGAGCCCAGCTTTTTTCATACACATGTCGACACCGCTGCGTATTGTGGAGTCGGGACGTTCTTACCAGGAGTCCGGACGCCCACTCGCGACCACCGCTACAGCCGAACTGCGAGCACGAGCGGCATTCGTACACTCTCCATTTGGTCCACTGCCCTGGCCGCTCACGGCGGAGGGCTCATCTTGGCGCTTCTGCCCCCAGGTCGAAATACAAGAAAAGCTGGAGGCCCGATGTCATCGAACTTCAAGGTCAGGGACTGTCCCTAGTCCGACGGTTGGAGCAACCGAACGAGCACCAGGCGCCGTTCTGTTTGTAGTACTGCCTTCTGGTTGGCCTTTAACATTCTGCAACAAACGGGCGTGAGTTGGAGTGAACTGTCCGCTTTAAGGCCCGCCTGAAGGCGGTACTACAAACCCAGAGTCCGGCACCGGGCAGGTCTTCCCGTCTTCGCTGGATGGGGTGGAAAAGCACCATTTGCGGCGCTTATGCCTTGGGTGAGTCACAACAGTTCATCCGCGTTGTCGTTTTACCGCGGATTTCGCTGATCGCGCGGATTTCGTGGTTCTCGCGGGTCCTTGACTTCAACCTTACCCCTCAACTAACATTTTTTCAGTTGATTAGCAGGACTCGTTGTATTCCGGGGGACTGTCAGGATTGGAATATCTTTTCTTTTATCTCTTCGCCGTCGTGTCGATCGCCGCAGCCGTCCTCGTGGTTGTGCAGAAGAGGGTGGTTTACAGCGCGCTTTCCCTGATTGTCTGTTTTGGCGCTATTGCCGGTCTGTTCTTCCAGCTGGGGTCACAATTTATTGCCGCAATCCAGGTGATTGTGTATGCCGGCGCCATTATGGTCCTGTTTGTTTTCGTAATCATGCTGCTTGATCCGCAATCAGAAGTGTTCCCCGGAAATGATAGACGGCATATATCGGTGGTTGCGATACCCTTGACGATTCTTCTTGTAATACTACTGGTTCAGGCTTTCCCTGATTTTCTAGGCTATGACTCGGCAAGCCGGACTTCCGTTTTCGAAAGCAATGTCAAGGATCTTGCCCGGGATATCTTTACTGACTATGTAATCCCATTCGAGGCGACGTCAATTCTGATTCTGGTTGCAATTCTTGGCGCAATAGTTCTGGCGAAACCTTCGGATTGATCTCTTATGGTACCAACCGCTCACTACCTGGTCCTAAGCGCCATTCTGTTTGGGATTGGGGTAATAGGCGTCCTCACAAGGCGCAACGTCATCACGATGCTGATGTGCATTGAACTCATGCTGAACGCGGTGAATCTCGCCTTCATGGCTTTCTCCCGCCACCTGGATCAAATCGACGGCCAGATCTTCGTCTTTTTCGTCATGACCGTGGCCGCCGCAGAGGCGGCTGTCGGATTGGCCCTCATAGTGGTCCTTTCTCGATGTAAGCAGACCCTGGACGTGGATGAAGTCAACGAAATGAAATGGTGAAGCATGACCTACTCGGTAATGATCGTGCTGTTCCCGCTCCTGGGGTCTTTTGTTATCGGCGTTTTCGGCAGGAAATTTCCGAAGCGCCTGATTGCGGGAATCGCGTGCCTGACAGTCGGCTTAAGTTTTGCGGCATCGTGCCTGGTTCTGCGGCAACTACTCCTGCTCCCACCTACCGAACGGGAGCTCACATATCGACTTTTCAACTGGATTGAATCGGGGCCGGTCACAATTGATGCGGCTTTTCTTGTGGATCCGCTGTCGGCCGTTATGGTCCTGGTGGTCACCGGCGTCGGATTCCTGATTCACGTTTACTCCGTCGCTTACATGGCCGAGGAGCCCGGTTATTACCGGTTCTTCTCCTACCTGAACCTTTTTATCTTCATGATGACGGTCCTGGTTCTGGCCGACAACTACTTACTGATGTTCGTCGGCTGGGAGGGCGTGGGCCTCTGCTCATATCTACTCATCGGTTTCTACATTGATAGAAAGAGCGCCGGAGACGCGGCGAAGAAGGCGTTTATCGTAAACCGGATCGGGGATGCCGGCTTTATCCTAGGAACTTTCTTGATCTTCAGGACTTTCGGGACCTTCAATTACCAGCAGGTATTCGAGCGAGTGTCCGAACTGTTCCCTTCCCCGGAGGTCGGGTTCGGGATCGTCAGCGCGATTTGCCTGCTGCTGTTTGTCGGCGCGACCGGAAAAAGCGCACAAATCCCTCTTTACGTCTGGCTGCCGGACGCCATGGAAGGGCCCACACCGGTCAGCGCTCTCATACATGCCGCGACCATGGTGACCGCTGGTGTCTACATGGTGGCGCGTTCGGCTGCCCTGTTCAGTCGCGCACCGGAAACATTGCTCATCGTAGCCGTCATTGGCATTGCCACGGCAGTCCTCGCTGCCTGCATTGCCGTCGTACAGACAGATATTAAGCGTGTCCTGGCTTATTCAACGGTCAGCCAGCTGGGTTACATGTTCCTGGCGGCCGGGGTCGGCGCTTTCGGATCCGGGATTTTTCACGTTGTCACCCATGCATTCTTCAAAGCACTGCTCTTTCTTGGCTCAGGCAGCATCATCCTGGCTCTCCATCACGAGCAGGATCTCTTCCGGATGGGAGGACTGAAGAAGTATTTACCCATAACCTTCTGGACCATGTGGGTGGCGACGCTAGCAATCTCAGGCGTACCGCCGCTTGCAGGTTTTTTCTCGAAAGACGCGATACTCTGGAATGCTTTCTCCCTGGGACACGTCGTGCTCTGGATCATTGGTGTCGCGGTAGCGGGCCTCACGGCCTTCTACATGTTCAGGCTCATGTTTCTTGCGTTTTACGGTGAGGAGGCGGCGCCCGGCTCAGAACATAACGAACAGGGAAATCACCGGCCCCACGAGCCGTCTTTACTGATTACGGGCCCACTGATGATCTTGGCGGTCTTCTCGGCCCTGGCCGGATTTCTCGGACTTCCTGGGTATCTTGGAACCAACTTGTTGGAGACGTTCCTTGAACCCTCCTTTCGGTACCGCTACTTCGGGGAGCACGCGGCAGCGCACGCCTATAGTCTGGAAATAGTCTTGACAGTAATCGCGATCCTGGCAGCCGCGGCAGGCATAGCTGTAGCATATTACGCCTACATTCGAGACCGGGGACTGCCGGGCCGGTTAGCCCAACGCTTTCAAGGCCTCTACTTGGCCGCACGTCAGAAGTTCTATGTGGACGAAATTTACGACGCAATCCTGGTGAGGCCCATCCAGCGGATTTCGGATGTTTTTCTCTGGCGCGTGATTGACGAAGGGTTGATAGACGGAATTGTCAATGGAACAGGCGAGCTCATGCAGTACTGGGGAAGCGCTTTAAGACGGATCCAAAGCGGGTATACAAGGGGTTACGCCACTTGGATTCTGATTGGCGCCCTCCTGCTTTTCATTTATTACTATCTGGTTACAGTCTAGTCGGAAGACAGGAATCTGCGTTCGTCATTAACGTATAGCGAACGATTACATATGGACTGAGGGATGGCGGAAACACCTTACTCGATAACCATACTTCTTCTGATTCCCGCGGTGGCAAGCCTGCTGACGTTGCTGATACCGGCTTCCCGGGTTTCGGCTCCGAAATGGACGGCCCTGATCGCCACGACAGCAACCTTTGTCTGGTCGGCGATGCTGTTTGTGCAGTTCGATCCGAACTCGCCATCCATGCAGTTTACCCAGACGGTCAGATGGTTCGAGGTGGGCGGCTTCAACGTACGGTACCAGGTGGGAATGGATGGAATCAGCCTCCTCCTGGTGCTCCTGACAACGTTTCTTATGCCGCTTGCCGTGCTGTCGAGTTGGACTATCGACCGCCACCTTAAAGCCTACATGGCTTCAATGCTTGCTCTCGAAGTCGGGATGCTCGGAGTCTTCGTTTCCCTCGATCTGATCCTGTTCTATGTCTTCTGGGAAGTCATGTTGATTCCGATGTACTTTCTCATCGGTGTGTGGGGAGGCGAGCGACGAATCTACGCGGCTGTCAAGTTCTTCATTTACACTGCGGCTGCTTCGCTCCTCATGCTCGCCGGCATCATTGTTCTCTATTACGCCAGCGGCGCCGACTCTTTTGACCTCCTTGAAATCACCGAAAGACTTGCCCAGGGCCGGGTTATCCTGTCTCCTGTTACCGAATTCCTGCTGTTTCTGGCCTTTTTCATCGCTTTTGCCGTCAAGGTTCCCATTTTTCCGTTTCACACCTGGCTGCCGGATGCTCACGTGGAGGCGCCAACCGCCGGGTCAGTAATACTCGCGGGAGTCTTGCTGAAGATGGGTGGCTACGGGTTGCTCCGCTTCTGCTTGCCCTTGTTTCCGAAGGCCTCGCTTGCCTTCGGCCCGGTCATCGCCGTGCTGGCCATCATTGGGATCATCTACGGGGCATTGGTGGCGATGGTCCAGCCGGATGTCAAGAAGCTGGTCGCTTACTCCTCGGTCAGTCACCTCGGCTTGGTCGTCCTCGGAATCT
The DNA here is from genome assembly GCA_035593865.1 of Acidobacteriota bacterium. Lineage (GTDB taxonomy): Bacteria > Acidobacteriota > UBA6911 > RPQK01 > RPQK01 > RPQK01. Next base: position 1,644 of record DAOTAI010000279.1, on the reverse strand, counting down.
TCGCCTTCAATCACGTGTCAATAGAGGGCGCCACTTATCAAATGCTCAATCACGGTGTTTCAACCGGCGCCCTGTTCGCCCTCGTCGGGATGATCTACGACCGCAGGCATACGCGAGAAATCTCTCGATTTGGGGGGTTGGCTCATTCTATGCCGGTTTACTCGGCGCTATTCATGATCATGCTTTTGAGCAGTATCGGCCTCCCCGGTTTAAACGGTTTCGTCGGAGAATTTTTAATTCTCCAAGGCACCTTCCTCTCCAGCACCGTTTATGCAGCCTTCGCCGTTAGCACCATGGTCCTTTCCGCGGTCTACATGCTCTGGATGTACCAGCGCGTATTTCTTGGAAACATAACCAGTGAAGAAAACCGGATAGTGCGTGATGTGAACTTTCGCGAAGTGGCGATACTCCTTCCGCTCGTGGCCGTCGCTGTATGGATGGGGGTCCAATCAGGAACATTCTTGCGCAAGATGGATGTCTCCGTCCAAAACGTGATCGAACGAGTAGAGAGCGCGCGAGAACAGCAAATCTTTCGAGTCGAGAATCGTGGATATTAACTACCTGGCTCTTCTGCCCGAAATCATCCTGTCGTTGTTCGGTGTCCTGGTCATGCTGGCAGTTCCGTTCGCGCCTGCCAAGATGCAAACCAGACTCGCATACCCTGCACTGCTTGGACTTCTACTCGCCGGCGCGGCGGCCCTGGCATTTCCTGTCAGCGCAGTACAGGAGGGAATGCTGTTTCACGATCAGTTCGGGACCTTCTGCAAGCTTCTTTTCTTTTTCTCAAGCTCGGCCGTAGTGCTGGTCTCGATCAGCTATCTGGATGGCATGGGCCTCCGCAAGGGCGAATTCTATGCACTGGTCCTTTTCGCCACGGTAGGAATGAGCCTGATGGCGAACAGCGCCGACCTGATTATGACCTTTCTCGGCCTGGAGATCCTGTCGATAGCAACCTATGTTCTGGCAGGTTTTCGCCGGCAAGACATCAAGTCAGGCGAGGCGGCCCTGAAGTACTTTATTCTTGGCTCCCTATCGACGGCATTTCTTCTTTACGGAATCGCTTTTCTTTACGGCGCCACCGGGACGACCAAATACGCAGGCATGGTTGAAGCCGTCTCGGTTTCAACCGACCGCATTGTGGCCCTGTTTTTGGGGCTCGGGCTGCTCGTCGTCGGTTTCGGCTTCAAAGCGGCGCTGGTTCCCTTCCACGTCTGGACGCCGGACGTTTATGAAGGGGCGCCTGTGCCCGTTACCGCTCATCTCGCGGTCAGTTCGAAGGCAGCCGCCTTCCTAGCCCTGGTCCGCATCCTTTACCAGGTGCTTCCCCAGTTGAGCACAAACTGGCAGACCGTCTTCTGGATGTCGGCCTTCCTGACAATGGCTTTGGGGAACATCGTCGCGCTGACTCAGAACAACATAAAGCGAATGCTGGCTTACTCGTCGATTGCGCATGCAGGCTACCTTCTTCTTGGCATCGTCGCAAACAACCGCGAGGGATTGCAGGCAATTCTGTTTTATCTAGTTTCGTATGCCTTGATGACGCTGGGCGCCTTCGGCGTCGTACAACTGGTGGGCCGCGAGGATGAGAAGTCAGTGGCTATCGAGGACTATGCCGGGCTGGGACACAGGCATCCGTACCTGGCA
>DAOTAI010000278.1:0-6849 GCA_035593865.1 Acidobacteriota bacterium | reverse complement strand
AATCGTCAGGAAAGGGCAGGCTCAGATACAACCGGGGTTTTTCAGCGGAATCAAACTGTAAAGGACTGTCCCTCTGACCCGCGAGCCCGGCATCCCACTTCACTCAAATCCCGTACAAGTCTCCGAACTTGGTATCCAGGTAATCCAGGAACGGGTCTGCGCTTAGTTGTCGGCCGGTGACGGCTTCGATCACTTCATCGGCTGTCAATGTTTTCCCATGAACATGGATCTGCTCCCTCAACCATTCCCTCAGGGAGAGAAGATTACCGGCCGATATGGCCTGGTCCAGTCCGGAAATGCTTTGTTTCGCCTGATCGAAAATCTGAGCCGCGTACAGGTTGCCGAGCAGGTACGTTGGGAAGTAGCCGAACAATCCCTGGGACCAGTGGGTATCCTGCAAAACTCCCTCCGCGGAGTTGGCCGGCACGTATCGAAGGTATTGCCACATCCTATCGTTCCAGACCTGATCCAGTTCCGACACATCAACCTCTTCGTTGATCAGCGCCTTCTCGAGCTGGTATCGCAGAATCACGTGCAAACCATAGGTCACCTCGTCGGCTTCGGTTCGAATAGGAGAAGGGCGCACGGTGTTTACCGAAAACACAAAATCATCCAGCGAGAAGTCGTCAAAACGCGGCGAAAACGCCCGCCGGAGACGTGGGAACCAATACTCCCAGAAACTGCGACTCCTGCCAATCTGGTTTTCCCAAAGTCTCGACTGGGACTCATGAAGCCCTAGGGAAATGGCTTCGCACGCGGGCAGACCGTACGCAGAGGCATCAAGACCTTGCTCGTAGAGGCCGTGCCCGCATTCGTGGATCATGCCAAAAAGAGCCTTGATGATCTCGGTTGTAGAATAACGCGTGGTTATCCTGACATCGCGGGGAGAAAGGCCGGTGCAAAACGGGTGCGGCGAGGTATCCAGGCGTCCCGCCTTCCAGTCGAAACCCATGGCGGTCAGAATCTCCCGGCCCAGAGTCTCCTGGGCTGCTGCGGGAAAAGGGCCGGGAGGCAGAGGTCGAGGCTGCCGGCCGGATGACGTAATGCGATCGACCAGGGAGGTCAACTCGGGTTGAATTCCAGAGAAAAGAGAATCGAGAGTTGCCTCGGTCATGCCCGGCTCGTATTCATCCAACAATGCTTCATAAAGCGTCTGGTCCGGCCGTTTCAGGCATTCCGCCTCGTTTCGCCTGAGCTTTAGAATCTTTTTCAACCAGGGGGCGAAAGCAGGAAAATCAGATTCGCTGCGCGCTTTCACCCACGCTTCATAGGCGAGTGCCGTGGTTTCGGCAAGCTCCCGGACCAAACTCTCGGGGACCTTGGTGGCTTTATCGTATTGACGCCTGGCCTCTCGCACGCTTGCTTGTCCCCACGGATCCAACTCACCCAGTCGGCTCTCCAACCGCGAGATCAGATCGCCGTAAGCGGGATCGACCAGCCTCTGGTGGTGAATCACGGCTAGCGTCGAGACCTGAGAGGCGCGATGAGTTGCGCCCAACTCGGCCATCATCGTCTCCTGGTCCCAGCTCAGGAGCTGCAAGATGCTGCGAAGATGCGTGATCTCCGCCGCCCGCCTCCGAAAAGCCTCGTAAGTATTGCTCATTGAGCCATTGTCGTATGGAATTTCGTTGAATTACAGTCAGCTGATGAGGTTACACAATTCCCCTGGTGGTTGAGCCCGAACCGGCACGTCCCCTATAATTCAGGAATTCAAACGGGCTTGTAACAAGATTTGTATCTTTGGGTTCGGTGCGTGATGCATCTTCGAAACATCATCACAATCGTCATCGGGGCTTTCGTTCTTGCCGGCCTTTACAACACTTTTTCGGGCCGCGGTATTCCATGGGTGCCTCAACAGGTGGAGGTTGAAGGTGCGGCAAAGCCAAGACTTGTATTGTCCGAATCTGCGGCTGCGATCAATTACATCGAACTCGAGGAGGCAAAAGAGAAGTTCAACGATGGCGCCCTCTTCGTGGATGCGCGGGAGACGGCGGAATACCGGGCCGGACACGTGAAAGGCGCGCTGCATATCTCCGCAAAGGAAGAGCCGAAAGCAATCCAGTCAGCCCTGTCCGGTCAACAGGATAGAGAGATCGTCGTTTACTGTGACGGGGAGGACTGTGGTGCGAGCAGTATGCTCGCCGGCAAACTGAAGAGACTCGGGTTCGAAAAAGTGCACGTGTTCTTTGAGGGGTGGTCGGCGTGGCACGCCGCCGGTCTGCCCACGGAGGAGGGCTAAGACAGCGTGGCTGGAATCATCCGTGTGTTGAAATCGCGTCCTGCTCTGATCGTTTCGCGGCTCATCCTGGGTGGGATTTTTATCTATGCTGCCCTTGACAAAATCGCGCATCCTGATCAGTTCGCCGAAATCGTTAACAACTACAAACTGCTGCCGCCCATGCTGGTGAATTTGGTTGCCATAACACTTCCCTGGCTGGAAGTGACGGCAGGATTTCTTCTGGTTGCGGGGATCTGGGTCAAAGACAGCGCCGCCATCGTAGGGGCCTTGCTGCTGGTTTTTATAACGGCGATAAGCATTAACCTGGTTCGCGGTCTGGATTTTGACTGTGGCTGTTTCAGCACAGCCGGATCGTCAAAAAGCTCGGCGCTGCTGTTGCTGATTCGAGATCTGATTTTCCTGCTGCCAGTCCTGCATTTATTGTGGTTCCAGCCGTCCGTCAGTAGATAAAACCTGCCAGGTCGTAGGGCGCGACCTTCACCCCTGAGTCGGCGACAGCCGTCCGGATCCGATTGAATTGATCGTTGATTTCCTCATCGGTCAGGAGGTCGATTCGTCCTTCAAGAACCTCGGTGGCATACGGCGTGCCGGGTATCGCGTAAAAGCGGGACAGGTAAACGAGGTCTCCGACGGTAAGCGGCAGGGACCGGATAAGCTCAATCGTCTGTTCGACGTGTTCCTCAGCAAATCGGTGTCCGCCGACTCCGATCATAAATATGACTCCGACTTGCAGCCCGCTCTCTTTAAGTCTCCTGACCGACTCAATCTGATCTTCTCGAGTCCCGGGTTTGTTCAAGTACGCGAGAAGCGGCTGGAAGCCGGTTTCAAGACCGAGGTAAACGCGTTTGAGTCCCAGGTGGGCAAGCGTTGCCAGGTCTTGTGGAGATTTGCGGATGATGGCGCGGGTGTCGGCGAAGCTGAAGAGTCCTTTATCAAGAACAGCAAATCCTTCAAATGCGCTATTGACTCTCTCGATCAACGGCCGGAGACGTCTAACCGGAAGCGCCAGGCAGTTGCCGTCTCCGAGAAAAATGCCTTTGCGCATGCCGATCGCCCGGCCCACGAATCGCTTCAGCGCCGTCAGCCATTGTTCCAGTTCCGCGGGTGATTTCACACGGTAACTCCGGTCCTGGTAAAGATCGCAGAATGTGCAATGGTTGTACGGGCATCCGTGCGTGAGTTGGACAACCAGGGACAGGTACTGGTCGGGCGGAAGAACGCTGACCGGCTGGTAGAGCTTTGAAAACGATTTTCGTTCGTTCAACAAGGCTTCGGGCGTGTAGGCTAGAACCTGGTCAAGGCGGGCCAGTAGATCCTCAGAGGACTGACCGGCAAAAACCGGAGAATCTGCAGCTCGGACTTTCTGTTTCAGTTCGCTGGCCCATTGCCGGGCAAGAGCGAACAACGAGAGCGCCTCCGGATCTTCGAGTCGTCGGTGGGTGCGGACTAAGCGGCCGCAAACCGGAGTCCGTTCCGTGCAAAGAACTGAACCATCCAAACCGCGGCGGTAAAGAGAGTTGCCGCGATACAGAGAATAAAGACGGCCTTCCCCGTCAAACACGATAACGCCGTCTTCCTGTTGCCACGAAAGCAGGTGAGGGAGCAGGTTAAGTGAAAAAGTCTGGTGTCTGCTCTGGAGCATGGTGTGAACGCCTATTTTAGTCTCCCCTTTCATTACTCAATGGTCCTGGGGCGATCGAGCTTTAATTCGACCGCGGGTGATGGAGCTTCGATGAGCGAATCGCAGAACCGGCGCACTAGCAGGCCCGCCTCCGGCGACTCGATGCGTCGTCGCTTGACGGCGAGCGTGGCCGCCAGACGGCCTTTTCGCGAAACCCTTCGGGCGATCCCCTGAAGGTAGCGCTCTTCGTCAAAACCTCCGAAGGACATGAACAAGCCAAAGCAGGCATCGGGGGACAACTTGGGGAAGGCTGACAGATATCGGTTCAGTGGCGGGCAGCTGAATGTCCATTTCGGAAAGCCGAGACAAACTCGGTCAAAGCAGGTAGGATCTGGTGCTGGAGCCTTGATCGCCACAGAGGAGCGGGGAATGAAAGACAGCAGGAGCCAGTGCCAGTAAGACCGGTCCCGCTCCGGCCGGATGGTCGCGAGTGAAACCTGGTGGCTCGGCGACAGGAAGGCTTGGATAGATCCGGCGAGCCTTTCTACACTGGACGTGAACGAATAATAGATAATAAGGATCTTCATTCGGGCTATATAAGTGAGCATGATATCGAAAGTTGCAGCGCTGCAGGGGACGGAGTTGTTCCGGAGCGTGGCTCCAGAGACTTTGCGAAGCCTGGCAGAACGTGCTGAGTTCCGTAAGCTTCCGGCCGGCGAGTTTCTCTTTTCCGCCGGCGAACCTTGCCGCGGTTTGTTTGTCGTTGTCGAAGGCTGGACGCGGGCGCTGAGGCACGGCGCAGACGGCCGGGAACAGGTCATCCATGAAGATGGACCGGGAAGCACGTTCCCGGAGGTGGCAGTGTTCGATGATGGTCCATATCCTTCGACGGTCGTGGCGACTCACGACTCTACGCTCCTTTTCCTCCGCAAGGAAGACGTTAAACGCTTCTGCCTGGCTCATCCCGAGGTTGCCCTGGCGGCGCTGAAGATCCTTTCACGGCGGCTCAGGCGGGCTACCGGGATGATCGAAAGATTCGCCTTGCTTGAGGTGGCTCAGCGCGTGGCCGGCTATGTGATTCAGCAGATACCGCCTGACCAGCCCGTGGCAGGCTGCGTCGAATTCGAGCTCCCCCACACCAATCAGGACATTGCCGACCGCGTCGGGACCGTCCGGGAAGTCGTGTCTCGTGCTTTCGCCAGCTTCCAGAGAAAGGGTTGGCTGGAAAAGGAACACCGCCGAATCCGTATCAAAGATGTTCAGGCGCTCAAGCGCTATGCAGCAGGAGAAGAATGACGTCTCGCAGGTCAATCGTAGTTTTTCCCGACGCTCAGCCCTCCATCCTCTACCGTGCGACCTCCTTTTACTCGCTATGCGTCTCCAGTTCTATAGCCTTTGGAAACAACACCTGGTTCTCCAGCTGGAGGTGACGCGTTAAATCATGTTCCAGCGCTTCAAGGCCGTGAAGGAGTAGTTTGAATCCCAGGCACGTATCTGGCGGCGGAGTATAGTCGCTGGTCTCGTTGCGAATTGCCTGCATGGCATCCTCGGCCGACTCGTGCTCCCTCAACATGACCCGAATGGGATTTGCGACCGTTCCGAAAGGACAGGACGGGCGCGGAAGTCCTTGGTGCTGGGCATACTCCAAGCGGAGTATGTACGGAAAGAGCATCGCCTCTTCCTTCCGCAAGTGCGATTCCAGCTCATCTTTCAAGCCAAAGAACACTTCGTGAACTCTCAGAAGTTCGCCGTAGGTCTTGCCATGCGTTTCATAGACCTTGTTCATCAGCTTTTCGAGGCGCGGAAGCTCCTCGTCGAGGTACTTGTGGTGGACATCGAGAACATGCGTGACGATCCTGTGAAGCGACTGGCTTCCCCAGTCGGGTTGCGTCCCAGTCTCATGAGCCTTGTCGGTGAGATGCTTAATCTGTTGTATGACCGCTTCGACTTCCAGGTTGGCAGCCTGACAGGCCTCCCGCAAGGTCTGCACGACGCCGCAACCGTAGTCAATACCGGCACGGTCGAAAACCCGGGCAGCCTCCGGGAAGGCAGTAGCAATATCATGAATCGTTGTCGCTTCCGAGATCATAGTCACCTCTTAATCTGGAGTTTTGTCAGTATGGGGCCTGGGCGAGACTGAGGCATTGACTAAAGTCACAAAGGAATGAACGTTTGTGGTCCGGGGTATGCCGTTCGTTCCATCGCCCGGCCTGGGACCTTTCTACGACTGGTCGCCCTTTGGTTCGTATGCGCAAAAGGGCTCGACGTCCAGATAGTCGCCCGTCATGGCGTAGGCACGGGCGCGGGATCCTCCACAAATATGTCGGTACTCGCAGATTCCACATTTTCCCTTGAGCAGGTCCGCGGTCCGGAGTTCACGGAACACGGGGTGAGATCGGTAAACCTCTGTGATCGAATCGCGCTTCACGTTACCGCAGCTCAGCGGAAGAAAACCGCTCGGAAAGATTTCGCCCTCATAGTTCACAAAGACATAGCCGTTCCCGGAATTGACCCCTTTCGGGGCAACGCCGATGCTTCCGCCGGGGCCGAAGTCGCGTCGCATGTGGGCGGGCAAAAATCCAGGACCGGATGAGCCGGGATGGCCGGACTTACTGACCCCTTGAGGGGGGTGCTGCATCAGGTAACGGCGATAATGAGGCGCTTCGGTGATCTTGACGATAAAATCGACGCTGCGGGCAACAGCGGCGAGACGCGCAAACAGCTCCTCGAACTGGTCAGCGTTCATCTGGTCGAGTTCGCGGCCTCGTCCCATGGGGACCAGGAAGAAAACCTCCCAGAAGACGACCCGCAGATTACGGACCAGTTCGCTCATCGCGTCGATCGCTTGCCGGTTGAAAGCGCTAAAGGTGGTATTGATCTGAAGAGGCATTCCCAGCTCATGAGCCCATCGGGCGGCCTGGAGGGTCAGTTCAAAAGCGCCGGGAACCCCTCGGAAGGTGTCGTGAATCTCGGCGGTCGGCCCGTCCAG
>DAOTAI010000277.1:5220-6858 GCA_035593865.1 Acidobacteriota bacterium | reverse complement strand
CAACCCGAGGTGGTACCCATCGTCAGGCTGCCCGCCAACGCTCGGGAACAGATCCAATTCTTAACGAAACAGGTGCTGGATCTTGGGGCTTATGGGATCGTAATACCACACGTGGAAACCCGTGAAGAGGCGGAAGCCGCCGCTCGTGCCGCTCGCTACCCGCAACCCAAGGGAGCACCAGATGCCTTACCGAGAGGGCAGCGGGGCGTCGGGTATGGTTGGGCCGCCCGGTATTGGGGAATCCCGGCTGCCCAGTATCCGATCAAGGCAGATCTCTGGCCATTGGATCCTGACGGCGAGCTGCTTTTATGGTGCATGATCGAATCTGCAAAAGGCGTCGAGAACTGCCGGGCAATTGCGGCGACACCCGGAGTCAGCGGTATCTTGGTAGGACCTTCCGACCTCGCGGTCTCCCTTGGCGTTGGGACCGAGAATGACCCTGCGGTGAACGAGGCCATGAAAAAGGTGCTCAATGCCTGTCTCGAAAGCGGAATTCCGTGTGGCACCGTGGCGTCTGGGCAAGGTGTAACCGAGCGCCTGTCAGAAGGGTTTCGCTTTCTCGCAGTCGGTTCTGACGGAGGCATCTCGGCAGCCGTTGAACGAAGCCTTGAACTCGGCCGGAAACCCGGGCGTATTCCTAAGCAGAATGAACGGAATTGACGGAAACGATTTCCTACCAAGAACCGCCGGTCCTGCGAACGCGATTCTGATCGAATCCCTATCTTGGTACCCAAGCGGGTTCCGGGGAGGAAAGACTGTGAAAGGGCGAGACTTCCTCGATCAGAACGGGCTCTTGTATCGCATACGATTCGTTTAGGGGTTCGTGCCCCATCTTCCCCAGTTCGCGCCTCTTCATGCTCTGGATCAACCGCTGTTTGCTTCGCTCCACGTGAAGCGCAATCGCGGTCATCAGCTTGCTCCGGTTGCCAGCCTGGATAGCGCTAATGATCGCCCGGTGTTCCCTCGCCTCCTCCTCGAAACTCTCCTTCCATGTCTCCCGGTTTACCGAGATTTGAGTCGCCCTGACAGATACATGGAGCGTCTGATAAACCCTGAGCAGTCTCCGGTTGCCTGATAGCTGAACAAGCGTCTCATGGAACTCGTAGTTCCGGTGGACGTAGCTCAGCAAATCCGTTCCTTTCTTGAACGCAGCTTCCATATTCGTGACCAGCGTTTCCAGCCTGACCAAATCGGGCGGGACCATATGATCAAGCAGACTCTCGGCGGCTAGTACCTCCAGGGCGCGACGGATGTCAAAGATCTCGGCAATTTCGTGGCGCGTAAAGGACTTAACGAAAGTACCGACCTGAGGAATCAGTTCGATCAGCCCTTCTGCTGCCAACAGATTGAGCGCCTCTTTCACGGGTGTTCGACTGATGCCCAACTGCTCAGCCAACTCATTGATCTGAAGCTTTTGCCCCCACTTGAAACGCTGCGAAACGATATTATGAAGGAGAATGTCGTAGGCTTGCCGGCTCAATTTGGTCTTTCCGACTGTCCCTCTCCCGGCCTTCGCCATCGATCCCTCCACTGAAATGTTAGTGGTGCATCTATTTTTTCGGAGGGAATTTCCTCTGTCAAGAGCGTAATCAGCTTGGCTGAAAACGATGGCATTGGCGGTCGGGTCTATAGAGGGAG
>DAOTAI010000277.1:0-5210 GCA_035593865.1 Acidobacteriota bacterium | reverse complement strand
AATAAGGAGCCGCACCCTGATATTTTACCGTCCCCTAAACGCAGCGACATCTCGGCCATCTCGAGGCCACATGGTACGGGAAAGGCGCTCCCGGACTACTCTTTATGATCCAGGTTGTCGTCGGTCGAGGCGAACTTCACAATGACCTCTGAAACTCGCGGAGTTCGCCCGCTTCCCTTAGTGCCGAGCGCTAACCGATACTGGACCCATGCCGCTTTTTCAGGTTTGTGCGTCAAAACAGCTTCAACCGGCTGCTAGGTGGCCCGGTCAAGGCCCTCGACAGTAGCTGCCAGGCGCAACTCGGCCCGCACCCAAGTCTTGGCCGGTATTTCGGCTTTCACCGTAATACCCGCCACCCGCCTGCCGTCCGGGACATGGAAAGGCTTCGACTCATAGAATTCCTCGTCCTTGCGATCCAACTGATTGCCGGGATCGATCACGATCGCCCCATGCGGGCCCATGGTCGGAAGCTTGGTCCGCCGAGTTTGAGAAAACCCTTGCGGGCCGTTCCACCAAATCGCTGAGAAACCAACGTGATCGCCTTCAATTTTGTGATGGGCAATCGCAATGTCTATCCAACCATCCTCATTAAAATCGTTCAGAATTGAGCCTGAAGCAGAATGTGCGGGAAGACGCAGCATTCGAGAGGCTGAGAAGCCTTTGGCACTTCCCCAGTAGATGTAGGAATCAATATCGCGGAAGCGGTTGTCGTGGTAATTCGAAACGACCATGTCCAGCCAGCCGTCGTTGTTCAAGTCACGAATCCCCACCGCGTTCACCCCATTTGCCGGCAGCAGAGTCCGCCGGTCTTCGCGTAATCCGTCGGGACCGTTCCAGTAGACGTAGACGAACGAATCGTGAGGAACTCCGCGGCTCGGCGTATGGCCGCCGATGACAAGGTCCAGCCAGCCGTTACCATCCAGGTCCGCGCTGTTCGCATAGGAGCCATGCCAGACAGCAAGCATTTGACGACGTCCCAGAGAAAAACCTTCTGGCCCTCCCCACAGGAGGAAACTTCGATCGAATGCAATCTGCGGTACGACAAGATCAAGCCAGCCGTCACGGTTAAAATCGGCCAGGTGGATCCAGCGTGGTTCATCGTAAACTTCCCCGTCAAACTCCATCCGAAGTCGCGCACTGTGCTCGCTCGAATAACCTTGGTCAGAACCATAAAAGACCAACAGGTCGGGATTCGAAAAGCCAACAAGGACAAAGTCGAGGAAACCGTCCCGATTTATGTCGGCAACTGCGAGCCCGTGCGCCCTTTGGGTCGGGAGTCTTACACTTGGTTCAAAGGAAAATCCATCGGCTTTTCCAAAGAAAACAAAAGAGCCAGGATCTAGCCCCAGATCGTTTTCCGAGCAATTTGCCACCAACAGGTCCGTGATTCCGTCGTCGTTGAAATCGCCCGCAATCCCGCCGACGGCGCCACGCGCCGCTAGCTCCGTGCGCCGTTCGGGTTTAAAGCCGTCCTCGCATCCGTGGTAAAGGTAGATGTTCACGTCACCACCGACCCGACGTGCGGAGCGGTTGACGAAGACGAGCTCAGGGCCCTTTCCCGAAGTTCGCCCGACCAACACCCGGCGGGCATTGAGCGTCTCGAGCTGAATCGGCGAGGCCGCCAGCCCAGCATCACCGCCCTTGAAAACCAGGGAATGAAATGTGTAAGAGTCCCGGGTCCTACTCTGGCAGACGATCACCTCGTCCTTTCCGTCTCCGTCCAGGTCAGCGACCGCAACATCACAAGCCGAGGTCGTCCTGACCGACGTCCGGCGTCGTGGACGCAGACTTGCGTCAAGATCCCAGAAAACCCATGACTGGTCCAAGGTGGTTACTGCAACCAATTCCGGTAAACCGTTACCGTTAATATCTCCGGTCGCGGTGGCCAGCACGCCGGCCACATCGAATACCACCGGATCGCGAAAACTCCTCTTCTTTTCGGTTGGCACGAGGAAGAGCCGGTTCGAGCGTGGCACTACCAGGTACGTATTTTCTCCGACGGTCACGTGTGCAGCGAGCGGAACGCCTTCTTCCCGAGCCTCTCCTGAAGCTGTATTTACCTTGCTGGAATCGGAATCGACCACGACTTCTTGCCGGCCGCCGATGTCAAGCCCGCTGGGCGAGCCCCAGCAGACCGAAACACGTCCCTGACGGTCGCGGCTAATCAGGTCCATGAATCCGTCCTCATCAAGATCGCCTGCGGCAAGCTGATGTGTGGGAAGATCAAGGTCTACAAAGCGTTTGGATTCGAAGCCCAAAGGGCTGTGGTAGAAAAGCCGGAGACCGCTATCCAACGCAAAAGCCAGGTCGGGTAATCGATCGCCGTTGAAATCCCCGGCCGTCACCGAACGGGCAGCAGGCGCCGGTAATCGAATCATTCGCTTCTCGGAAAGACCGTCCGGGTCGCCGTAGTACACAAAGGCATTCAGGTCCGGTCGCATCCCGTTGTTTCCCATTGCAAGGACGAGATCGTCGTACCCGTCGCCGTTCAGATCGAAAACAACTCCCGATTCCGCTCCGTCAGATGGGATTGTCCGCCGGTCCGGTTTTCCAAGGACGTCACTGTAGATGTAAGCATCGGGCCGCTCCCAGTGATCCTGGCTATTACAGAAAAGAACGTCGAGATAACCATCCTGATCGAGGTCAAATTGATGAATCCTTTGCAAAATACCGCGCTTGGAGACATAGATATTCTGCCCGGCGTTCCCGAAAGTTCCCTCACGGAAACCCTCAAATCCCCGGGTAATCCACGACTGCCGGGTGTCCTGCGGCGCCTCTGCGGCTAGGTGCGATGTCACGGCCGGCAGTATGGCGCAGAACAGGAAAAGCCCAAAAGAACGCCAGGCGATAAGATCACGCAGATGAGTTGACAGATTGCGAAAACCGGCCATAGTCCGGGACCTGTCACCAAAAGCCAGCTTTCGTCCCTCTCGTCCTGGCGTGAGCAGGCTCCGATCTGTGAAACGCTTCCTGCCCAGAGTTCCGAACTGACAGACTTGAACTCGTCTCTGAGCAGGCGCCACCCTTTCAAAACCGCTGCTACCCATAGCTACCTCACCTAAGGCTGGGGCTTCGACCGTCTGCCTGGCTGCCAACCGGTTCGTTGTCCGGCGCCAGGCCTTCCTGGCCTGTTATATGGCCCGATATTGACGGCAAGCAGATTAGCAAGAACGAACCTTGCCTGAAGCATAATTCAGACTCTTATTGCTGTCAACAGTTAACCGCAGCCCGTAGGTAAAGTGAAGCCCCCGTTCATTCGAAACCGCGAGGTCACGCAGGATCCGGCCTAAAGTTTCGCCCCCGCCCGCATGCGAGCCCCCATTAGAGGCCCGCATCAACCACCCACCTGGCAAAGGCCTGAACCACAATTGTTGACACCTGTTTGTCAACAGTTGACAATAGCGAGTGATTCGACGAGCAGTGCGACTTGCCCATTTCAGTACTTCCTTATTCCGAGTTTGGGACTAAGGACGGTTGACCAGAGAAAGGAAGGTAGACCGTGGGAATGGACCATCGGGAGCGGTTGTTGACGGCGTTGACGAGAGGGATCCCTGATCGCGTCCCCTTTTCTCCTTTCATGCTGCGTTGGACTCGCTACCACTATGGATGTACGTGTCCCTATCATCAACTGAAGGTGATGCAGGAGTTCGATCTCGACCTGATGGTCTATTTCGGGCATTACACCTGGCAGACCGTCACGAATGATTACATCTATACTCCTGCCGGCGGTTACAGCTACGCCGCCGCAGGCCTCTACGGCGATCTTCCTGACGTGGACGTGGACATTCGAATCGAGAACCGGGCTGAAGAGGTGTGGTTCTATCGAACCTTCCGCACTCCGGCCGGTCAACTGAATGACGTGCTCCAATGGGCGCGTCCCAACCTCGGTTATGGCGACGGGCCGAATCCTCACCGGGTCGAGCCGCTTATCAAATCGGAGAAGGACCTGGACGCATTGCGTTTCCTTTATCCGGAACCACGTCGCGACCTGCTTGCCGATCTGCCCATCCTGCTCGAGGAGATCGGAAATCGGGCCTTGGTGGCCGCATATGACAACACTCATGCCGGTATTTGGGGACTGGAACCTTTGGGCGAACAGGGAAAGCTGATCGCCTGTATCGAGAATCCCCAATTACTGAAGGCTGTTGCCCGATTTGCGCAGGATGTTCACAAGCGCAATTTGAGCGCTCTGCTGGAAAGAGGACTGAAGGTTGTCTTCGACAGCTGGTCGCTAGCCAGCCTGTCAGTCGGCTGGTCGCCCCAAGCTTATCGCGAGATTTTCCTCCCGCTGCTCAAAGAAACCGTCGAATTCGTGCATGGCTTTGGAGCGCTTTATGTGTACCAGGACGACGGCAGGATTCGGGAGATAGCTGCCGACATCGTAGCTGCCGGAATTGATGTGCTGAGCGGGCTGCAGCCGCCACCGATAGGCGATCTGCCCCTGGCCGAGGCCAAGGAGCTTTATGGAAAAAAGGTCGGGTTAATGGGCGGTCTGGATCCCTGCTACAACTTCGACTTGGGAAAACCCGAATTAGTGCAGCAGGCGGTGCGACAGGCAATCATCGACGCAGCCGATGGGGGCGGCTACGCAATTGGGACAGCGGAGGGAATCGCCCCGGAAACGCCGGCGGAGAGCCTACGAGCCGGTGTTGAGACGGTGCGGTCCTGTGGAGTCTACGGCGGCGACCTCCGATAGAGGGCTCGCTTCGGCCATGGCACGGGCCGTAGCTATAGGAGATTCACTCCGTGACTGAGACCTGTGAGCCCTCTCCAAACCGGAAGTGACTGGTCCGCGGCGACTCGTGTCGGGCGATTTCGCGCGCTTATGACGACGAGTCCAACCGGTCCTGACGTTCTATTCGAACCAGCGTGGCGTCTCGATACCCCTCCCGAACAAAGGAGCCTTCGGCCCAAAAAAGGTAGAACTCGCTCGAGATCAGGAAGTCCTCATCGCCGTCGCGATTCCAGTCGATCGGCCGGAAAGCCGCCCCCCAAAAGACAAAGGGAAGATCGAGGGGTTGTATCGGCGAGGAAAATGCGGGCTTCCCTGGGGTGCTCTGGTTGATATAAATCGAACCCGGCTTCGTTATCGGCAACCCGTGAATCAGATCCGGAAGCCCGTCGCGATTCCAGTCAATGACATCAAACCCGGGATCGGCGGCACCGCCCGGAAGCCTTTGCCCAACCTTGACCCCCGGCGCCAGCGTATC